>DASQFV010000238.1:0-2819 GCA_035632975.1 Nitrospiraceae bacterium | reverse complement strand
AGTGGCTCACGCACGGAATAAACCAGAAGCCCAACCAGAAGGCCAGGTATTCCAACGATTAGAAAGGTTAGCCGCCACGGCGCGATTGTGCCCATTATGGGCACGTTGACTGGCGCCATCTTGAGCGCTGCCTGGCTCACTGTGCCGCCAACAATGTTCGCCATTCCAGCACCGATGAAGATCCCAGCCGAGTACACACTGAGTGCTTTCCCCAATCGCTCCTTTGGAAAGTAGTCGGAGATCAGGGAAAACGCCGCCGGACCCAGGGTTGCCTCACCAACTCCAACCCCCATTCGCGCCAAAAACAGGGACCAGAAGCTGGTTGCAAAGCTGCACACAGCGGTCATTAAACTCCAGAAGAAGACACCGACGGCAATCAGGTTGCGGCGGCTCCTTCGGTCAGCAATCCGGCCCAAAGGCAGCCCCAGCAGAGTGTAAAAGACGGCGAACGCCAGTCCTTGCAGAAGGCCGATTCTCGCGTCGCTGATGCCGAGATCCTGCTTGATTGGCCCGACCAATAAGCTGAGTATCTGACGATCGATGAAGGAGAGGGTGCAGCAAATCATCAGCACGATAACGACGTACCACGCATACCCCGACGTCGGTTCGCCCGCTACCTGATGAGTTGTCTTTTCCGCGACTGGTTCGACTAGTTGGGCCATCCTATCCCCACACCTCGCGAGCGGTCTCGGCCACCAGGCGCAATTTCGCTTCCTGATCACTGTGCGTTAGCAGGTTCCCTTCGATGGTCGATGCGAATCCGCACTGTGGACTCAACGCCAATCGTTCCTTCGGGATCACAGCCGATGCCTCGTCGATGCGGCGTTTTAACTCTTCCTTGCTCTCGAGCGCGGCTTTCTTGGAACTCACCAGTCCCAGAACGACGCTACGATCTTCCGGCACCTGGCCAAGTGGCTCGAAACCGCCTGAGCGTTCATCGTCATATTCCAGTAAGAAGCGTTGGAAGTTCGTGTTGCGGAAAACTTTCGTGATTGGGCCATAGTCTCCACTGGCGTAGAACTTGCTCTGATTGTTTCCGCGGCAAAGATGCAGACCGAACGTAATGTCCGAAGGACGATTACGGAGCACGGCGTTATCCATCTCGATCGAAAGATCGAGCAGGCGATCCGGATCGTTGCCACGTTTGCGATAGCCTTCGCGCAGATTCGGATCCAGCAGCGCCGTATATTGTGGGGAATCAATCTGAATGTAGGTACAGCCAAGACGGATTAGTTCGTCGACCTCGCCGCGCAGGATGTCCACCAGATCCGCAAGATAAGCATCAATTGTGGCGTAAGCGGCGCTCGACTTTTCACGGTCGTAGTATGCGGCCGCTTGCTGCGCACTGATCAATGTCGTCTTGGCCTGGCGGGTCGTGCGCGCGCGCAGGTAAGTGAATTCTTCGGCGCACAGGTGACGCTTTCGCCGTAAACGGGACACGACCACCGGCCGTCGCAAAGTCGTTTCCTCTCCCAGTTCATCACGGAAAGGAATCGCCCAGCCTCCCAACTTATCGAAACCTTCCAACGCGTCTACCAGATGGCCGTAAAACGCGTAGCGGCGGGTCTCGCCGTCAGTGATCACATCGATTCCGGCTCGCTCCTGGAGAGCTACCGCTTCGTCAACCGCCTGATCTTCTATTGGTTTGAACTCCCCGTCAGTGATTTCACCCGATTCGTGACGCTGTCGCGCTTCTTTCAGATACTCGGGGCGCAACAAGCTGCCAACAACATCACTTCTGTACATAAGCATGTTCCTTGACTAACTAATCCGACTCGCTGCGGCTCAACAGGTTCGACGTACCCGATCACTCAAGTCGCGGTCTCATGAGGTCAGTACCATCCTCCGTTTTGATGATCGAGAATAGCTAAGGGAGAACCCACCCCGCTACCGCGAGGTGCTACCGGCCTCCTCATAAGCCGCGGCATGAATGAGTCGCTATTCAGGACTCACCCGCTACCACGAGGTGGTGCTGACTTCATGGGCCGCGGCTTGCCTATCCCCACACCTCGCGCGCGGTGTAGACCACCAAACGCAATTTGGTTTCCTGATCCTCCTGCGTTCATGGCGAGTCGTCGTCATCGTCATCATAACCGCCGTGGTGATGCCCGCAAACGTGACGATTAACGCCCGTGCCCCTGAAGTCGAGGGGACCTCTAACCTCGTGCTTGTACTTTGTGAGCACGTCAGCACACACGACGCTTCGCTGTTCAAGGTTTCCGCCGCAGCGGTAATTGGCTGCGTCATTGATGTCTCCTGAGCCGTTATAGATCGCGGTCTGCGGGTACGGGCAAAGCGGACGCGTCCGAGTGACAACGCCGCCCGTGGTGTTCTGGGCGAGGATCCGATCGGGCGCCACACCGTGCTCGACCCAATTCACCAGCGCATCGAACAGGTTCTGTGGCTGCGGCCCAGCGCCTCCCCCACAATGGGCGACGCCTGGAGCACGGAATAGCCGATAGAAGGTTTGCAGTTCCCCGAAATCCGGGTCGTTGTGTTTTCCGTAACGTGAGGCCATCAGCCGATAGTAGTTGATCACACCACGCGGCATGATGAGCTGATCATTGGCGCCGACGAACGTGAGCAGCTTACCACCATGACTCCTGAACGCGTCGAGATCGCCAAAGGTGTCAGTGACATCGGCGATATTGCGCGACCCATCCTGAGCGACCTGCCCGTACTCCAATGAGGATACGGTGGTCCAGTCGAAATTCCGGTCATGCTCGTTCCAGTGAAACTGCACTACTCCGAGAAAGAACGGGTTCGTCCCGTTCAAAGCGCTCAAGGCGGTACCGCGATCGAGACCGAACCAGATCTTG
>DASQFV010000237.1:0-9959 GCA_035632975.1 Nitrospiraceae bacterium | reverse complement strand
CCTGCACATCCGAGTAGACGCCCAGCGCATCGCAATGCCACATGTCCACCAGGGCGCCTGGCAGCGGCTGACAGTCTCCGGCGTTGAGACGCGAGACTGTCAGCGTCAGAGCCAGTGGCGTACCGGGCCTGACTCGCCCGTCGGTCGGATCTGCGCGAATGTCGGAGCGATTCAATCGTTCGTCGACGAAATAGGGGCCTTCAGTTTGCTCTGGTCGGACCACACATGAGGAGCCAACCATGCCTGCAATAGCCCGCCTGGGGATCAGACTGCCAGCCATCAGCCAGGCCACACCCGTGGCGCCCAGATATGCCACAACTTCACGGCGGGAAAGGAGACGCCCCGCAGGCGTGTCTTCAATCGTCATTGGTATTCTCCATCTTTCGAGCGTACCAGCGTGTCGTGCAAGCCCTCAGGGGCTTCCCGGGCGCGAGCATAGCAGACCAGCCCGCATGATTCATGAAGGTTAGTCGCGAAAGCGTGCAGACGTGAAGCGAGACGGGCACTCGGAGGCGTGAAGCCCTGAGGCATACTCGTGCAGTATGTCGAGGGGCTGAACGGCGAGACTGCTCGTCGCAGCCGCGTATCCGCGCTTGCAGCAGAAGATTCATGAATCATGCGGGCTAGTCTCGCTCCCTCAGCAGCATCAATGTCCCATCCATACCGCTGGAACTGGGCGAGACACTATCCTAATTGTACGCACAAAGTTGGAATGCCGCGCGCCGCGAATTGGGGAGGCTGACCGCGCCGAACCTCTTCGTTGTGTCCTCCCCATGTGGCACGCCAAATAAATTGACAGGCTAAGGACTCTATGCCAGGATGCCACGCGTATACGACATTCAGTTTGCGAAGGGTGCTGAAGACGGTTTGAAGAAGCCGGCGACGAGGGTGGGCTTGTAGGGAAGTAGGGGAATTATGAGTGAAGGAAGGACAGGCGTTTTCTTCAAGAGAGGCTCGATCCGCTCATCAGAAGATGAATGGCTCGGGCCGGAATCCCATATGCCAAATCTGAGTCGGGAGCTTCGACGTCGTGAACCGTGGGAAACGGGCTTGTCTTCTGGTTGGATAGTCGGTGTGATGTTTGCGGCGGGCGTGGCAGCAGGATGTCTTGCCATGCGCCTCGTCGACCGACGGCCTCGGACCTCCTAGCAGGATGCTGAAAAAGGAGGTGGGGTAGCTGGGACGATCCCCGTGCTCGCGCAACGCGCGGCTTGAGAAAGCCCTCGTTGGACGCGCGCAGTTGGGATCATCCCAGCCACCCCTTACAAAGTGATAGTTTGCTGCGGTCTTGCTTGGGACAAGGCACGTCCCAGGGTGAAGAGTCTGTCTTGGCAGACGCAGGGCAGGTGGGTGAAATAACCGCCAGGGTTGGGTGGGCGAGAAGTCTGGCCCTATTGAGCATCCTGCGGAAACGTTCTCCTCTTGTCCAAGAACTCTGCCGAAATTTCCCCCCTCGCAGCCCGCTAGATCCCTCCCGTCCTCAGCGCGGTCCATTTCGATACAAGAGGTGATCGGCTTCGATCTGCGAGAGTAGATCGTCCAGTGCGGCTTGGACTGCCTCTGCAATGGGGGTCTGGTCCGAAGCCGTGATCCAGCGAACGCGCGACCCCACCGTTTCTTTTTCCACCAGATAAAACTTGATCGGGGGCTTCTCCGAAGAGCCCAGTGCTGATTCCAGGCGCAGACTATAGCGGTAGGTGCTGTCGGATCGCATTGTCAGCCAGGCTTTGACGGTCAGGGCGAGATCGGCCGGTTTGTCTCCTACCGAGGCAAATGTCTGGCGCGATTGGATGTAGTCGATCGCGGCGGTTCGAAGATCCTGTGCCGCCCACTCAAGGAAGGCAATGCCCGGCATGTGATCGGCTCCTTTCAGTGCGAGAAAGGGCACAATGACTTGTAGCGATTGCGCGATGGGGACACGCGAAACAGCTGGAGGCGCAGGGGCGACGTGAATTCGGTGGACACAACCCCAGCTGAGCAACAGGAGCCCGCTGAAAAGTATTCGAGAGGATTGTCGTAGAAGACGGCCGCCGATCACGGATTCGTCGTTGTTGTGGTGGGCGGATTGAGCATGTCCAAATCCCTCAAGGCGCGCACGGCCTGTTCTCGGTATGGTCGGTCTGTGGGATTCGTATAGGTGTCGATCACGCGTCGATAGGTGGCGCGGGCTTGGGGGTACTGGCGCTTGATGGCGAAGTATTGGCCCAGCGCGAGCCAGTTTGTGGCTGCGGCTTCGTTGGCAGTGTTCATCAAGGCAAACTCCCGTTCGACCGCTGTGGCGCCTTGTTGGCCGGCCCGCTTCCTGACGGTGTCTCCCATCTGGCTCGCCATCGCTTCAATCTGCTCATTGTCCCGGATCGCGGATTCCACTCGGTTGGCTCTCAGACTGTCATAGAACGCGTCGGAGTGATCCTTAATCAGGTTCGCCCGCTCTTGGTAGGTATCGTGGGCACAACTGGCTCCTATCAGACAACATGCAACAAGCAGCAGTGATCTGTACGATGCCAACCGGGGTCTTGTCATGAGTCGTGCTCCTTGAGTCCTCACCAAACTTCATCCTACAGAATTCGGAGAGGAAACGCGACCGGGCGCCGTCACCCCTCCCGCGTCCTCTAGTGACACATGAGTCAGGAGTATGGTAAGAGTCCAGCTCATTTTTGCAGGCCCTGTTTCGTCCCCATCGTCTAGCCTGGCCTAGGACATTGCCCTTTCAAGGCAGTAACACGGGTTCAAATCCCGTTGGGGACACCACGACTTACGCGATCCCCTCAAAATCCTGTGACACGGGCGTGACACACGGTTCTGTGGATAACGCGGGTCCCACCGGGTGACGCGCATTTCGTTGCTCCAGTGCCTGGAATTATCAGTACGATGCCGAAAAATCAGCTTTCACTCACAGGGCTGGGTGAGAAACCAAGCTAAGAGGGGCGAAAGATATCGAGCTTCTCTATTTCTTTCTTCGGCTTGAAAGTTGTCTATTTCAGGACCGATTGACCGGCAGTGCATGACGTCCAAGATAGAGGCTGCACCGCTGATAGTCGGGCTAGTGATTTCTGACGAACACCGGGCGTACTAGCATGGCATGCACGCGACGACTTATGAGCGCGTCCGTTCTGAGGCCGGTCGCTACGTGGTTGAGTACCAGAAGGAGGCGATCAAGAAGGCAACGGCGAGGCCCATGACTGCAGCATACCGTTTTGAACACAGGCGCAAAACTGGGGAAATCCCTCGTGCCAGAGCTTCGAGGAACGTGCGAAGACCATTACAAAAGGGATCCACCACGTATGTCGCTACGATCCTTCATTGTCCTCGTGCTTTCCCTTACGTGCGTCGCCGCTCCCACATGGGCTGATTCTAGCGCTGGCGAGGAGGCCTATTATCGTAGGGACTACGCCACTGCGTTTCGCGAATTGAACCCTCTGGCAGCGAATGGCGACGCTCTTGCCGAATATTTGCTTGGGCTGATGTACGTCAAGGGTGAGGGAGTTCCCCAGGATTTTAAACAGGCAGAGTACTGGTGGTTTTTGGCAGCTGAGCAGGGGCACGCACAGGCCCAAGACAGCCTGGGCGCGATGTACGCCTATGGCTTAGGAATCCCGGTGGATTTCAAACAAGCCGTGCGTTGGTATCGCTTGGCGGCCCAACAGGGGGAAGCCAAGGCCCAAACCAATCTTGGGCTGCTGTACGCAAAGGGGGAGGGAGTCCCCTTAGATTTCAAAGAAGCCGTGCGATTGTTCCGGTTGGCGGCCGAACAGGGGGAAGCCAAGGCTCAATTCAACCTTGGGGTGATGTACGCCGAAGGCCAGGGAGTTCCGCGGGATTTCAAGGAAGCCAAGGAGTGGTACTACTTGGCGGCCATGCAGGGAGACGCAGATGCCTATCACAACCTGGGAGTGATGTACGCCATGGACGAAGGAACCCTGAAGGATTATGTGCTCGCCCATATGTGGTTCACCCTCGCCGGCGCGCAAGGCGATAAAGATGCCATAGATCTCCGAGACTTCGTAGCGGAGAAGATGACACGTGATCAAATGGAAGTGGCGCAAAAGCTGGTCCGTGAATGGAAGCTGACCGATAATTGAGCGACAGCGTTCCCCAGCAGAGACAGGGCTGGGAAGGAAGGTGGAGGAGGGAGAGATCTGAACACTCCATGTCAGCATAAGTGTGAAGTGAAAACGCTTGAATCGTCTACCGCCAATAGCTTGCTCAGTAGCACGGTCACCATGTGCAGTCTGTGCGGAGTTATCGGGCAATCAGTGCCCATCACCAATCCCACCTGGATGACCAAGAAGCCGATGCAACACGGGTTCAAATCCCGTTGGGGACACCATGCTCCAGGGAGCAACGATTCTTCTGAGGAATTGAGTGGGCCTTCTCAAGCTTCTCGAAGTTCCCATCACGCTCTGAAAGGAGGAGACATCATGGACTGGGAAGCACCGTCATTCGTGGAAGTGAAAATGGATGCCGAGATCAATTCGTATCAAGATGACTTGGCGGATATCCCCGATATCAAGGAACCCGCTACGGAATGGCCGGTCATGACCGCCCCTCAATAAGTTCGATAGTTGGATGTGATGATCGTTCGGATCCTAGGATCGGCAGCCGGAGGAGGATTCCCGCAATGGAACTGCGCCTGTTTTTGTTGCCGGGGCGTGCGGGAAGGGCTGATCAACGCGAGCCCTCGAACGCAGGAATCAGTCGGTCTGAGCGCGGACGATGGAAACTGGTTTCTCATCAACGCGTCTCCGGACATTCGCTCGCAGATTGAGAGCTTCGGTCCTCTCCATCCGGGGAAATCACGCACCACACCCATCCAGGCGATCTTTCTGACCAACGGTGACCTGGACCACTGCTTGGGACTACTTTCGCTCCGAGAGAATCATCGACTTGTGATCTACGCGACTGAGTCTGTGCGTCGCGGATTCACCGAGGGCAATGTCTTGTACCGAACCCTGCAGCGTTTTGCCGGTCAGGTGACATGGCGAACGCTAAAACTAGGTGTTGAAGAGACCATGCTGTGCGCAGACGGACGCCCGTCAGGATTGACAGTGAAAGCCTTGGCCGTCCCGGGAAAGCCTCCCATCCATTTGGAAGGACGCGTCTCGCCTAGTGATCCGGAACTGAATGTGGGACTCAGGTTTCGGCAATATACCAACGGGCGAGTGCTGGCCTATCTATCCGCTGTCGGCAGCATCACGAGCTCGGTTTTCGAAGGGTTGGCAGATGCGGATTGCGTCATGTTCGACGGCACGTTCTGGTCCAGCGATGAACTCTCCGCTTCGGGCTTCCTCGAGAAGTCAGCCGAGGATCTGGCTCATTGGCCTGTGGGGGGGATGAGAGGGAGTCTTGCGATCCTCTCGAAGCTCACGGCTCCTCGGCGAGTGTTCATCCACATCAACAATACCAATCCGATATTGAGGGAGGATTCCACCGAGCGAAAGATGATTGAGGCAGCCGGATGGAGTGTCGCGCGGGACGGGATGGAGATTAGGCTATGAAGGACGATCAACATCGAGATCCACTTTCAGCAGAAGCCTTCGTGGAATGGCTCACGCGTGAAGGATCCACCCGCTACCATGACCATCATCCTTTCCACAAGCTCATGCACGAGGGGAATTTGACGAAGGTCCAGCTGCAACAATGGGTGCTGAACCGGTACTACTACCAAACGCGGATCCCGATCAAGGATGCCTTGATCGTGTCGAAGTCCGAAGACCCGAACTTTCGACGGACCTGGCTCCACCGTATTCAGGACCATGACGGGCAACAGGAAAGGGAAGGCGGACTCACGTCATGGCTCGAGCTGGCCCTGGGGGTGGGTCTCGACGTCGAAGAGGTGAGGAGCTTGCGGTCAGTGCTTCCGGGCGTCAGACTCGCCTGCGACGGGTACGTGCAGTTCGTCCGTGATTCATCGCTTCTCGAAGCGGTGGCTTCATCACTCACCGAGTTGTTTGCTCCGACTCTCATGGCCCGGCGCCTTGAGGCGTGGAAGCACCACTATCCCTGGGTGAGCACAGACGCCCTGGGGTATTTTCAGATGCGTATTGCCCGCGCCACCCTTGATTCGAAGCAGGCCGTTGAATTCGTCGTTCAGCACGCCCTCACCTATGAGCTGCAGGAACAATGTGTGCGGGCCCTGATCAAGAAGGCGGAAATTCTGTGGCACCTGCTCGATTGCCTGTATATGGCCTATGTCGAACCAGGATCAGGAGTAAAGAAGGCTGCACATGACCAACAGCATGACCGGCGACATAGCCAGACCTCAGTTTAGTCCCAAAGTTCGCCTTCGTTTCGATCGGCGAACCGGTCGCTACCTGCTCTTGTACCCTGAAACGGGTCTTGAGCTGAACAGGACCGCGACGGAGGTTGCCCGTCTTTGCACGGGAGAATGGACGGTCGACGAGATTGCTCAGCATCTGGCTCAAATTCATACCGAGATCTCTCCTGTCGAAATCACGCGGGATGTGCTCGACTTTCTCAAGACTCTTGCGGGCCGCGGTCTGCTTCAAGGCCTCAAATGAATAACGAGTATCGTCCCTACACTCTCATCGCCGAGCTCACCTACCGGTGTCCGCTACGATGCCCCTATTGTTCAAACCCTCTCGGCTATGCCGGTCATGGAAATGAGATCGACACTGACACATGGCTTCGCGTCTTCCAAGAGGCGGAAGCACTTGGTGTAGTCCAGCTCAACTTGACAGGGGGGGAGCCGTTGTTGAGGGACGATCTGGAACGGCTCATTGAGAGGGCGAGCCGCCTTGAGTTGTATACGAACCTGATCACCAGCGGTATCCCACTGACCTTCGAGCGGCTGTCTCGGTTTGTGGCACTCGGACTCAATGCTGTGCAAGTGTCTGTTCAGAGTGCTCGGTCGACAGAATCAGACCGGATTGCCGGAGCACCCTCCTTCCACCGGAAGCTCGAAGTCATGCAGTGGGTTGTATCACTTGGACTCCCGCTGACCCTGAACGTCGTCCTCCATCGCGACAACATCGGTGAAATCGCAGAACTTATCGCGCTGGCTGAGCGCGTTTCCGCCGATCGAGTCGAGCTTGCGAACGCGCAGTACCTTGGATGGGCTCTCAAGAACCGCGGGGCGCTTCTGCCGACTCGCGACCAGATCGAAACTGCGCGAACCATTGCGGCTGACGCAAGGAAACGGCTTCGGGGAACAATGGAAGTGCTCTTCGTCACGCCCGACTATTATTCGGTGCACCCCAAATCCTGTATGGATGGGTGGGGACGACGGTTCATTGTGGTGAATCCGGAAGGGCTTGCGCTACCCTGTCATCTGGCACACACGTTGCCCGGAATGCGTTTTGACAATGTCATGAAGCGCGACCTCGCAGAAATTTGGCATCATTCAGACGGCTTTAATCAGTTCCGTGGAGACGGATGGCTACCCGACGCTTGCCGAAGCTGTGATCGTCACAGCAAAGACTTCGGAGGATGTCGCTGTCAGGCCTTTCATGTGACGGGGAACGCCGGCGCTACCGATCCCGCTTGTTCGCTGTCACCCGATCATAACGTTATTGAATCTGCCAGGAACCAGGCAAGTCAGTCGGCTGGTGTGCCGGTACTGTTCGAATATCGGACAGGTCGAGGGTTCTACCAAGCATGAGCCGGCGCATGGATATCAGCCTGGTGATATTGCTCGTCCTGGTCGTCTCCCTCGGCTTGTTCGCTGTTATAAAGGACCGCGCTCTACTGATGCAGGGGTTGTATGCAAGCGGCCGTCTGTTTGGGAGCGTCTGGATTGAATTGCTGTTGGGCTTCCTCATTGCGGGGCTTCTTGACGTGCTCATCTCTCCCTCTGAGATCACCGCATGGCTCGGAACTGAGTCCTCCACGCGAGGAATTCTCATGGGGTGGCTGGCCGGCCTGGTGATTCCAGGAGGACCGTATCTATTGTTTCCCATTGCGGCGAAGCTCTGGAAGTCCGGGGCGGCTCCCGGCGTCTTGATCGCGCTGATTACCGCAAAGTCCCTTGTCAGCCCGATCCGAATGCTGACCTATGAAGCTCCCCTGCTGGGTTGGCCCTTGACCCTGGCCCGTTGTTTGCCGGCTCTCTTCGTTCCTCCGATTATGGGAATACTGGGACAGTGGGTCTTCAATCTATTCATGAGGAAGTAATCATGAACACGGACTATAGGAACAATCGCAATACGATAAGTCGTGTTGTTGCGCTGGTCATCTTCTCGATGATCCTCTTCTTCGTCGAGACTCGGATCCATGCCGGCTCCCTCCCTCTCGATACAATCAAACTGCCCCCCGGTTTTGCCATCACGGTCTATGCGGACAATGTTCCGAATGCACGCGGTATGACACTTGGGCAGAACGGCACCCTGTTCGTTGGCAGCAAGGAGAAAGGAAACGTCTACGCCGTCATCGACAAAGACGGTGATCAGCGCGCTGATGAAGTGTTCACTATAGCCAGCGGCTTGAAGATGCCGGTGGGCGTCGCCTATCGAAATGGCTCGTTATTTGTCGCCGCTGTGGATCGCATCTTGCGATTCGACAAGGTCGAACAACGGCTGACGAACCCGCCCACGCCGGTGACGATTACGGATCGCTTTCCGAACGAGGGACATCATGGATGGAAGTTCATCGCCTTCGGTCCCGACGGGAAACTCTATGTGCCCGTCGGTGCTCCATGCAATATCTGCGAACCTGACCCCGACCGCTATGCCTTGATCGCCCGCGTGACTCCGGATGGGAGCGGTTACGAGATCGTTGCGCGTGGAGTCCGGAATTCGGTCGGATTCGATTGGGATCCAACGACCCATGACTTGTGGTTCACGGATAATGGTCGGGACTATCTCGGGGATAATCAACCGCCGGATGAACTCAATTATGCGCCAAAGGCGGGGCTGCACTTTGGCTATCCCTATTGCCATGGGGGAACGATCCCGGATCCTGAGTACGGCAGCAAACACGCCTGCCGCGAATTCACGACGCCTGCGGTCACGCTCGGCCCGCATGTCGCCTCGCTGGGGATGCGTTTTTACACCGGCACCATGTTCCCCCTGAAATACCAGCGCCAAATCTTTATTGCGGAGCATGGCTCGTGGAATCGGAGCGAGAAAATCGGCTACCGGATCACGCTCGTGTCACGAGATGAGCAAGGACGACTCCGGTATTCAGTATTTGCAGAAGGGTGGCTTCAGGGCCAAAAGGCATGGGGACGCCCCGCTGATGTGCTCGTCATGCCGGATGGCGCTCTGTTGGTTTCAGACGATCTGGCTGGAGCGATTTATCGAATCAGCTATAGAGAGCAGTAGCAAAACAGGTTCACGCGATTCGCCTCGACCGGTTAGCCGCCGGTATCGCTTGTGTCTGTTGAACCTGTCGCCACTATGAAAGGTATGGGGTCACCCTGCCACGAGTGGTGCAAGGCACAGCGTCAGGCGACCTGCGATGAAGCTTCTGCCCCTCGCAGAAACCACCACACGGTTCTCGAACTCGCTTCTACGTGTTTTCCGATCGCTGGAGTTAGTTGGCTTTGGAGAGCTACACGGGCGACTGCGCGCGAGTACCCTAACTCCTCTTCAATAGCTGGACTCGCTGAGAGCCTACCAAGTATTTGAGGCTTGGCCGGAGGAGGGGGGCCTAGGTCGCAGAGGAACGGCTGAGAATTTGGAGCAGTTTGTCTTTGAGGACTTCTAGTTCGTTGGCTCCCTTTGGATTGACTTTGAGACACCGACTGGGATCAAGGCCAAGGTGCTGTAGCCTTTCCTCAGTTGCCATCTCGTCGTCAATCCAGAACCATTCACGCGTACCTGTCTTTGCTACGGCATCAGCAACCCAGAGTTCCTTGTTGTCGTACTTTTGCCAGTTCGCTGAGTGAAAGGCTGGGGCCTGAAGGGATTTCATGAACTTCTCCACTGTGAGAATGGACAACAGTGTGTCAATCTCTTCGCGTCCCCACATGGTAAGAAACACAACATCGAAGTGTTCAT
>DASQFV010000236.1:0-11489 GCA_035632975.1 Nitrospiraceae bacterium | reverse complement strand
CAAGCGGGTCCAATTCCAGAAGGCGGGCCAGAGCGGATCGGATCAGTGAGCCAACCTTGGTGAGATTGGCAGGCTCGGGAAATTCCGTCGAAGGAGCGGCAAACAGGTCAGGCACGTGAACATGGGATTTTAACAGTGTGAGAAATGCGTCGGTCAGTGTCCCGATCGATCCTTGCGCAGGGAGAGTCCGGCAATCCTGAATCAGTTGCGAAACGAGCTCCCACAAATATGTCAGCTGAGAGATGTCGCACGTCCCAACCATTGTTTGATCATTTTCGTCAGTCTCCGCTTCTGCATCGCGAAGGATCGACGAACTGGCCGGCTCTGCCAGCCGCCTCCATTCCGCTTCCCCTTGAGTAATACCCAAGGTGTAGACGAGGGAGCGCCAGATATCAGGCCGGAGATTAGCTCTGGCGGAGCCGGCGCCCTGGGCATGATAGAAGGGTGACGTGACCACATCCAACATAACCGCACGGTCGAAGTCATGTAATGGGAGCGAGGCGAGACGAACGAGGGTTTTGACCAGGGGTTCGCGTGACAGCGGCCGCCCGGCCGTTGACGTGAAGGGCACCAGATGACGATCGAACACCGATTGCAGCCGGCCCTGGTAGGGTTCCAGCGTACGAGCCACTACTCCGATCTCGTCGAAACGATAGCCGTTCACCTCGATCAAAGTCAGGATTTCACGACAGACCCTTGCCAATTCCTCTTCAACCCCGATCACGTTCGTGACGGAGAGTTCGACCAGCTCCGTTGTTGCGATTCGGTCTCGGTCCCGCCCCCCGTCCCCACTCTGATCCTCATGGGTGTCTGCCAGCGGGAGAAGATGCCGCTCGAAAAATTTGCGGGCAAAGAAAAAGGCCGGGCGGTCCTGCATAGGAAAGTACAACGTGGTCGGGGCAATGCGGACCACCGATTCGAAGAACGAGAGTTGGACCTGCGAGAGATCGTAGAAACCATAGTAAAACAGGCGTTGCAGCCCGTTGAGGAACGAGGAACCGGAGAGATCCCGTCCGAGTGAGGCAGCCAAGTCATCCGGAGAACCGACCCCAAGCGACCGGCCGGCTTCCATGATGGCCGCATGAAGGGTGAAGATGGAACGGAGCCAGGTTCGGTCATTCTCCTCGAACACCCCTTCCGCGAGGGCCTTCAAGGCCGTCGTTGGCGCGACCACCGCGTCTTTCAAATCGCGCACCGTCGCCCAGAGGCCTTTCCAGGTCCCCGGTGAGGCAGGCAACCGCGTGAGCGGTTCGAGCCCTGGAAGTTTGCGCCGAACCACCTGCCGAACCAATTGCTCGAAGTAGAAATCGTCTACCAGTTGCAGGGTCGGTTCCGGACTGGCTTCGGAGACCCCCGCAAGATCATCACGCAGACGGAGGGCCAGCTGGTGGAACGTCAGAAAGTAGATGTTGAGGAAGGTGCAAGGCTCGTGACGGGTGAGTAACTGTTTCAGGTGCTCGACCAGGGAGGTCGAGGGGACAATGATGGCCAGCGGTGCGAAGGGATCGTCGATCTTACAGGACCGAATCTCCTCGACCAGGGCACGATCAAGAGCTGGATGAAAAGGCCCGGTGACGATGCGAAGCATCTAATATCGAATGTTGAATGCTAATGTGGAATTTTGAATGTCGGATCAACGCTAATTCAGCATTAAACATTCATCATTGAATATTTAATATTTCTTGTGCTAGCCGGTTTCAGGCCCCAACAGCTCGCCATTGCAATCCACACAACACCAGTCGCCATCGATGAATCCCATCGGGTCACCGCACATAGGGCACTCGGGCGGAGGTCCCTTGTCGATGACAGGAAGCTCAGGCAGTTCAAAATCGTCGTCGGCCATGGTGCGTTCCTTCCCTACTCGCGCGGTTTCATTTTGAGCAATAAGGCCTTCTCGGCACTCTCCCGACTTGGCACGCCGACGAAGGTCAGCCGCCCATCAATGATGGTGGCGGGCACCGCCCTGACCGAATGCCGATCGGCGAGGCTCCGTCCATCCTCGGTGGTGATGTCCACCTCGCGATAGCTGAAGCTATATTTCACCCGCAATTGCTTCCACAGACTCTTCGCCGATGGGCAGGCCCCGCAACTCGGCGAGACTAATAGCAAAATGTTCGGCACCGACTCCCTCCAACTGCTGTGCGATCTTAACACCGGATCGAATTGAGCGGCAAGCGAAGGGACGGGCTGGTCTTGCAAACTGACCGCCACCATGCTAGCGTGCCCCGGTTGTAGCGCTCAGGAAACCGTTTCCTTCTCGTACAATCCCGTGCGCGGAGGAACAGTATCAAATTCATATCGACGTCACGGACGTCGCTCGACTTGAGAATAAGGGGGCCAGCCCCCCTCGCCTGCGCTAAGTAGGTGATCTGCAAGTCTTGAGGGGAGGTGAAGGCATGGGGGTGGTTTCGATCAAGGAATTGTTAGAAGCAGGTGTTCATTTCGGGCACCAGACGAATAGGTGGAACCCAAAGATGAAGAAGTTCCTCTTTGGAGAGCGCAATGGTATCTACATCATCGATCTTCAGCAAACACTGACTCGGATGGAGCAAGCCTATGCCTTCGTCCGCGACACCGTTGCCGCCGGCCAATCGGTCCTGTTTGTCGGGACCAAGCGGCAGGCCGCTGAGATCCTTCAAGAAGAAGCCTTGCGCGCCAACATGTTCTTCGTCAACCAGCGCTGGCTCGGCGGGATGTTGACGAACTTTCAGACCATCCGGAAGAGCATCGATAAAATGAAAAAGCTGGGAGGCAAGCTGGCAGATCCCAGCCAATACGGGTTGAAGAAAAAAGAAATACTGAAGATGCAGAAGGAGATCGTCAAGCTCCAGAAGTATCTGAGCGGCATCAAGGACATGCGCGGCGTTCCAGGAGCCGTCTTCGTACTCGACACACGCATCGAGCACATTGCCGTGCAGGAAGCGAACCGCTTGGAGATCCCCGTAATCGCGATCCTGGACTCGAACTGCGACCCGGACCACGTCACCTACCCGATCCCTGGAAACGACGACGCCATTCGCTCCATCAAGCTCATCACCTCTCGCATTGCCGACGCCTGCATTGAAGGCGCCCGTTTGCGGACACAGCGAGAGGAAGCGGAATTCAAACCAGTTCCTGAAGCGGGAGACAAGGCCGCGGCCATCAGCTTTGCGAACGCACCGGTCTCATAACGCCCGGATCGCATGCATCAACGGCTACACTCACTGTATACCGAGAAGGACTGTCACGTATGGCTGGATCAAGTCAGCTCGTCAAAGAACTGAGAGAAAAAACCGGCGCCGGCATCCTCGATTGCCAGAAAGCGCTCACCGAGAACAACGACGATATTGAAAAAGCCATCGATTACCTGCGCCAAAAGGGCTTGGCCGCCGCACTCAAAAAATCAGGCCGCGAGACCAACCAGGGCCTCGTACATGCCTATATCCACATGGGCGGAAAAATCGGTGTGCTCATCGAAGTCAACTGTGAAACCGACTTCGTTGCCCGTAACGAAGAGTTTAAGTCGTTCGTCAACGACTTGGCGCTCCAGGTCGCTGCCGGGAAACCCTCCTACGTCAAACGGGAGGAGATTCCCGCCTCGCTCATCGAGAAAGAACGATCGATTTATGAGGGACAGGCCAAAGAGATGGGCAAGCCCACGGCGGCATGGCCGAAGATTGTCGAAGGTAAGTTGGAAAAATTCTTCCAGGAGAGCTGTCTGATCGAGCAGTCCTTCGTCAAGGATCCAGCCGTCAACATTAAGGACCTCCTCGCACTGAAGATTGCCAAAATTGGCGAGAACATGAACATCCGTCGCTTCACCCGGTACCAATTAGGCGAAGCATGAGCTCTGTCCCCTACCGGCGCATCCTCCTCAAAGTGAGCGGAGAGATGTTGGCCGGTGAGCAGGGCTACGGCATCCAACCCTCCATTCTTGAAGGCCTCGCCTCGGAAATCGCCTCCGTCGTGGCTCTCGATATCGAAGTCGCCGTGGTCATCGGCGGCGGCAATATCTTCCGTGGCATTGCCGCCAGCGCGTCCGGCATGGAACGCGCCTCCGCCGACTACATGGGGATGCTCGCGACCGTGCTCAATGCCTTGGCCCTGCAAAACGCGCTCGAGCGCACCGGCATCATGACGCGAGTCCAGTCCGCGATCGAAATGCGCCAGTTGGCAGAGGGGTATATCCGCCGACGAGCCATTCGCCATCTTGAGAAAAAACGCGTGGTCATCTTTGCCGGCGGCACGGGGAATCCCTACTTCTCTACCGATACCGCGGCGGCACTCAGGGCGATGGAGATCGGGGCCCAAGTCATCATGAAAGGGACCAAAGTCGACGGCATCTATGACGCCGATCCGGTGCAGAACCCCTCTGCCAAGAAATATCAGACGATCTCATTTCTCTCGATTTTAAATCAGAATTTGAAAGTGATGGACGCCACGGCCATCAGCCTCTGCATGGATAACAACCTTCCGCTCATCGTGTTCAACCTGAAGGAGCAAGGCAACTTCAAACGCGTTGCCACGGGCGAAGCGATCGGAACCATCGTCACGACCGATCACCGCTAACTTTCCAGGGAGTCTCTCATGTCCAACCCTGCCGCCATACACCAAAGGGTCACGGAAAAGATGGAGTCCGCACTGGAGCATCTCAAGCGCGATTTGGCAAGTCTACGGACAGGGCGAGCGTCGGTCGCCCTCTTCGACAGCGTTCGGGTCGACTACTACGGCACGATGACCCCGTTGAAACAGGTTTCCAATATTTCGACCCCGGAGGCGCGCCTCATCACGATCCAGCCATGGGAGCCGAGCCTGATCAAGGAAATCGAAAAAGCGCTGGCGGGATCGGGCCTCGGCATCACACCGTCCAACGACGGAAAAGTCATTCGCGTTCCCCTTCCGCCGCTCACCGAAGAACGGCGCAAAGAACTCAGCAAGATCTGCAAAAAACACGGCGAAGACACGAAGGTCGTTGTACGCGGGTTTCGTCGGGATGCCAACGAAGAGTTGAAGAAACTGCAAAAGGATGCCAAGTTAACTGAAGACGAGCTGCGAAAATCCGAAGCAGACACCCAGAAACTGACCGACCAGTACATGCATAAAATCGACGACGTTGTGAAGAAAAAAGAACAAGAAATTATGGAAGTGTGACCTCATTTCGACCTTGCTACCCACCTACGCCACTGTCAATCTCGCGGCCCTTGCCCATAATCTCTCTCGGATCAAGCAATACCTGTCTCCCGGTTGTGAGATCATGGCGGTCGTCAAGGCCAATGCGTACGGGCATGGAGCTGTGGAGACGGCTCAGGCGCTTGCTCGACAAGGCATCGGGCGGTTTGCCGTGGCCTCGCTCGACGAAGGTATCGCACTCCGCAAAGCCGGTCTCTCAACGTCTATCGTAGTTCTCGGAGCGCTCTTTGAGGAACAGGTGTCCGACCTGGTCGCTCACCAGCTGACCCCGGTCGTCAGCGATGGGCACATCCTTCCCGCCTTAGTCAAGGCCGCTCGCTCACATCCAGGTCCCCACCCGATTCACCTCAAGGTCGAAACCGGGATGGGGCGGCTGGGATTTTCTCCGGAAGAGCTGCTCTCCCTCCTCGACAACCCTATCTTGCGAAGCCCGCTCCAGGTCGAGGGCATGATGACCCACCTTGCCGACGCAGACGGAGCAGACAGTGCCTTCACGGAACGACAACTTGGCGTATTTCGTGCCATGCTGGAACGAGTCCGAGAACGTGGCCTCACCCTCCCGTTGATGCACACGGCAAACAGTGCCGCCATCGTCAGGTTTCCCGAAGCGCACTTTTCACTCGTGCGCCCTGGCATCATGCTCTACGGGTACCACACCTTGCCGGCCACAATCCCCGCTCCTGATCTCAGACCCGTCCTCTCACTTCGAACCTCGATCGTCCAACTGCGGAACATTCCACAAGGGGGAACGGTCAGCTACAACGGGACATTTGTCGCGAAACGACCAACGCGTATCGCGGTGCTACCCATCGGCTATGCCGACGGCTATAGTCGGCGGCTCTCCTATCGCGGATCGGTCTTGATTCAGGGACGCCGCGCCCCGATCGTTGGTCTGGTGTGCATGGATATGATTATGGTGGATATCACCGACCTTGCTCCGGTACAAGTGGGTGAGATCGTCACACTGATCGGGCAGCAGGGAGGGGAATCGATCTGGGCTGATGAAGTGGCCGACTGGATCGGCACGATCCCTTATGAAGTCCTCTGTGGGATAGGCTCCCGCGTTCCACGCATTTTCGAATCCGCCTAACGCACGACGTATAGCAGTCTCGCCCATCTCTAGTAGATCACTCGAATCGACACACTCCCGTTATACAGTGTGGTCCTGTAGGTTCCATCGACGGTCGGGTTGCGATTGCCGAGGACCGTACGGTCCTCGTAGAGCGCCGTTTGAAACGAGAGATCGACTCCGATCGCTTTGGGTTTCAGTGAGCCCACGCCGAAGTCTCCACATCGCATCAGGCCCAGAAGCGATCCCTGCTCCTTGCACCACAGTCCAAGCCCTCCCCCCACGACGTGGAGGTCCGAAGAAGGAATCCCGGGATCAAAGGTCAAATCAGGCATTTGTGTCTGCTGATTGGTATAGCCGCCTCGCAGCGCCACCTCCCAGTTCGGGAGCGATTCAAGCGCCAGCCACTTGTATTCGGTTCCGAGCATCACTGCATAGGTACTACGCCAATTCTGCGGCTGTGGGATCGTTGCACCGCTTCCTAATGTAACATCGAGATTCTGAACAGACTTCCATCCCACGTAGTCGACGTCCATCTCCAATTTCCATTCCCGTTCACTCGTCCGGACAGGCCAGATCGCGATCGCCCCCGTAATGACCTGCGGTAAGACCAGCGTGGCTCTGGCATCGGACACTTTGGCTCCATTAGCCAATAATGCGCCGCTCAGGTGTAAGGTCGCTTGACTGCGGTAGACGATACCGATGTTCGCCAGCGGCTTCCCATCCATATTGCGCAACGGCGTATACAGCAGGCTGGCGTTGAAACCAGCCGCAGTGTCTTTCCCATTGAGTTCAGTTTTTATCCCAGTCATAGGTATTGACTGTCTTTCGGCATGACCTTCGCCGACGAGTCCGGTGAATGTATAGATGTCCGCCCCGAGTCCTAGAGAAAGGTTCTCGGTTGCCTTGTAGGCAAGGGTAGGCTTGATATCCAGAAGCGGCAGCGTGCTGAAGGTCGTGGCCGTCCTGAACGGCCCATCGTTCGGCCAGCGAGTCAGCGAGCCAAACGGCACAGTCAGGCCAATTCCAGCAGAAAGGTCACCCAGGGCCGTCAACCCTAGATCCTTCAAGTTCGCCGTGATGTATGTATGACCAGGAGGGGGCCACGACACAGTCCCGTTTCGATCGCCATTTGCTGTCACCCCCGTCGGACTAGTGAAGTCTGTTGACCCTCCGACAAACAGTGCCCCTGCCATGAACTGAAGCCCCTTCAACTGCGTCATCCCTGCCGGGTTATAGTGCAGAGCCGAGGGGTCGTCGGCTTGGGCTGCAAAGGCATTGCTCATTGCGGATGCAGCGGCTCCCTGCCCTTGAATTCGGGGCATCTGTGCTGAGGCCATCCTAGGTAAACACACCAGACACAGCCCTATCACATACATCCAGGGCATCCACAGCCGAAGAACCGATCCAGTCCTGCGCCAACAGCTGCCCCAGACCCTCGTGGTCTTACACCTCCCCAACTCACTCATCCGGGCCGGCTCGACTCCCCCGCAGGCTCCGATGACGACCGTTCAAAAGGCCGAAACCAATAGTCTGCAACCCGTTGCAGTTCGTCGACATCAAACGGCTTCAACATATAGGCTTGCGCACCCATGCTGATCGCGCGAACCGCCAACTCTTTGGCGCCTGACGCCGTGACCATCACAATCGGGATCTGCTGATCACATATTCGAATTTGCCGAAGCACGTCCATCCCGTCCATAGAAGGAATGCCAATGTCCAGAATCATCCCCTCGAACATCTCTGCCCGCACCGCTTCCAACGCTCGGACTCCGTCAACCGCCGACTGGACACGATACCCCTTGGCCCGCAAACGATCCTGTAAGAGTTGACGAATATCCGGATCATCATCGACAACCAGGATACGGGGCGCTTCAGCTGATGCACTGCCCCGCGACACCGCTACCGTGGGACACAATGGAATCGTGAAGGACAGCTCCGCGCCCTGCCCCGGTTCACTCCGCGCGACGATCGTCCCACCTTGTAGCTCCACCAACCTCCGCACGATCGACAAGCCCAAGCCCAGCCCTTTCACTCCACTCCTGGCCTGCTTGACTCGAAAGAATGGATCGAATACCTGCTCAAGGAACTCTGGCGGAATACCCGGCCCGGTATCGCGCACGGAAACCCCGGCGAGCGTCTGGGTCTCTTGCCTCACCGTCACCATTATGCTGCCGTCCTCCGGGGTAAACTTCACCGCATTCTGGAGCAAATTCGTAACAATCTGGATCAGACGATCGCGATCCGCCCAGACCATCAGCGGGACAGGAGGAGCGACCGCCTCCAATGTCTGCTGTTTGGCCTGGGCCAACAGGCGCAATTGCTCGACCGCATCCGCCACACAATGCCCCAGGTCGATCTCGCCGGGAACGAGATCCAACCTCCCGGATTGAATCCTCGTGCGATCCAACAAGTCCTCGATCATGCGGATCAACCGGTTGGAATTGTCCAACATCCGTGACAAATAGCGCTGCTGTTTCTCATTGAGCGGCCCCGTCAATTCATCGAGCAGGTTCTGCAAGAACCCCTTGATCGAAGTCAACGGTGTCTTGAGCTCGTGCGAGACATGCGAGAGGAACTGCGACCGCAAGCAATCCGCCTGCTCCAGCTCAGCCGTGCGTTCACGCACTTTGACTTCGAGTCCCACGTTCAGGTCTTCAATCTGTTCATACGCGGATGCGTTGTCCAATGCGATTGCGACTTGATGGGCAACCGTCATCATCAACTCAAGATCGTCCTGCGCCAGACTGTGCGCCTGTATCCGATCCACCGTCAGGCTTCCCAGAATCCGGTCTTTGATTTTCAACGGGACGGCGATCCACGCTTTGGTCTGCGTCAGCAGGGCGAGCTGTTGGTTTAACGGATGCATGCGATCCCACACCGCCTGCACATCCCCCACCAACAATGGCTGGCCCTGTAGCAGCACGATGCCTTCCGGGCTCATGGGATCGGTGACGGGAATCTCACACGCGCGCGCAAACGCCTGGATCTCAGGCGAAACGCCGAGCACCCGCGCATCCATGACGACCCGGCGGACCGGATCGTAGAACGAGATCATCGCCCGATCGTACTGCAAATCACTGGTCAGAGCCTCCAACACTTTCTGCATCAGAACCTCTCGATCCAGTGTCGAACTGAACAGCAATCCGGCTCGATGGAGGGCCGTCAGCTGGGCCACTTTTCGGCGCAGTTCGACTCGCGTCTGTTCCTGCCCCAAATACGCTTCTCGCAATTCCTCGTGCCGTGACTCTAAGAACGTAATCTGCTCCTGAATCAACGCCTCGCGTTGCTGGCTCTCCAGACGAAGATGGCGATTGATCAGCATCCATGCGACAAGCACGGGCACCAATCCGAGAAGAATGAGTTCGCCCAAGCTTGCCGAGGGGTTCATCACGCGGAGCCCCACGGCCAGAGTCAGGCCGGCTAGCGCACCGCAGAACGACCACGTCAGATGCCGCTGCGATGGTGTGGTGCCGGCCACTGCATGGATTGGCGCCACCTCCACCCCTCGGTCGCCAACCGTCCCTTTGGACGGAGTATCCTCAGCCGGTTCGTGCGAATGGGACACGTGCGGTCGAACCTGCGACGACCGGTCCTTTCCCGGTCCTGCCACTATCTGCCAGACCCTGTGGCGCCATGTGCCCTGTCCCTCGACCTGCCATCGAATGGCCCATTGGCACCACTCGTCGTCATTCGCAATACAGGATAGGTCCGTCAGAGTGGCCGGCGGCAAGCCATGGACGCGAACCGGTACCGCCGCCATAATGCCTTGAGCAGCCTGACACATCAGCTGCGCGCACCGTCTTCGATACGGGCCAAACTGACGAAGGGTACGGCCGGAAAACTTCATCGCCAGGGTCGCGGAGGTCGGCGTCACTTCGACCACTCGAAATTCGACCGAACCGGACGCGAACTTGTTTCCGAAGTAGGGAAACTTGCCGTAAATCTGTGCCAGTGAAAACGGCCGGGCAAGCACCTGCATGATCGAAGACGCCTTCTCCATCCCACCCCGAAACACAAATCGAGGATCGCCGGACATGCGCTCGCAGAACTCATACAGATAGGCCGTGAACTCATACGTGTAGCTGTTCCACGCATTCTTCAGAAACTCCGGCGTCACATGATAGACCGGATCTTTGATGCGCTGATTCAATAGGTGGCAAAGGTCCTCTACCGCCTGACTTCCCGCTGAGGCTCCCCGCTCAAGAGCCAGCGACTTCTCGAGGTAAACGACGACAGCCCTGATACTCATCCCGCTCAGATCTCTGATCGTGTGTCCCTGCTCGTCCAATCCAAACGGACGGAATTCCATGATCTCCCGCTCAAGAATCGTGCGATCCTTCGGCAACAGCCCAAGGCCAGATTGCGTCTTGAGTTCGACCTCATCCATCATACTGTTATTCATGTCGCACTCTTTTTGATCATCACGTTGCCAATGTCGATATACTCTGGCGCTGGTGATGAGCAGAAGGTTGGGTCAATCCCGCCAACTCTGCTGAATACAATCGCATGACACACCTCCACTGAAAACAGGCACCCGTATGTAGGGGCGCCTAGTATAAATAACCAACCTCTTACTTTCAAATACGAACAAAGCACTTCTTGCAATTCGCGAAATGCTTGCATTGCGTCTCCTCACCTTAAACAGGGAGCCTCGTTGATTCGGACTCGTGACCATTAGATGTGGGCGCTCTGTTAGAGCGTGTGGGTGAACCGCTACCTTAAAACTTCGTGCGAATCCAGAACAGCTCATCCCTCTCGAGATTGAGCAGGATTACGATTCAATGAGTAGGATGATGGCGTCTCTGGTCTTTGCAGCGCTCTAGCAGGCTGCAGGAAAACTATCGTGGCACGATGGAAGTTTAATGGTCTACACGTCCAGGACAACAGGAGCTTGCTAGTGCTTGATCGATCGCTTGAGCGTCTTCTCGACGCTTGCAATCTTGCTCTGCAAACGCCCTGCGTGGCCTTTCCGATAGTCGACTTTGATCGTGCAGGAAATGCGACTGCAGTCCTTCTTCATCCGCTCATAGCATTTCTTGACGACGGCAAATACCTCATTCCACTCCCCTTCGAGCACCGTCCCCATCGGGTTCAACTGGTAGTTCACTCCGCTCTTATCAATAATATCGAGCGAGCGCGCTACATACTTGCCGACGCTCTCTCCCTTGCCCAACGGCGACATACTGAATTCTAACAACACCATAGCGCTCCCCTCTCTGCTCTTCGCCTAACCCTTCACGTCTCACGT
>DASQFV010000235.1:0-13364 GCA_035632975.1 Nitrospiraceae bacterium | reverse complement strand
GCCCATACCGTAGCTATCACCGGCATTGAGCCGGGACGACGCATTGACGAACACCGCGCCGGCATCCACTTCGCGCGTGAACCGCAAGGCCGACTCATACCGCGTGGTCGCAATGACGGCGGTGAGACAGGGTCCATGCGCCACAATGTGCGCCAAGGCCTCGTCCATGTCCGCAACCATTTTGACAGCCAACACGGGCGACTGGAATTGGGTGTGCCAATCCTCTTCCTGTGCCGGGATGATCGAGGCATGTCCGGTCATCGCCATTTGCCCCATGAGAGCCATGGTCTTCGGACAGGCCCGCACCTCGATCTTAAATTCTTCGAGCATGCGGTTGACCAGCGGTGGCAAGAACTGTCGCCCGATCACCTGTTGCACGAGCAGCGTGTCGAGCGAATTCGATGCGATGGCCTTCTGTACCTTGGAATTAATCACTACGTTTTGAGCCATCGGCATATCGGTGTCAGCATCCACATACATATGCGTGAGCCCCCCGTCGTAGCAGAGCACCGGCATCTTCGCCTGCTCGATTACGGCTTTGCGGAGGCCGGCCCCGCCACGAGGGATAATAGCATCGAGACTTTTGCCGGACCGAATCAGCTCGACCGCCACCTCTTTTTCCGGACGTTCGATGATGATCCATGCGCCGGCCGGCACCCCAGCCTGTCCCGCCGCTTCGCTCAATCCGGTTCCGATAGCCTGCTGCGTCAGGCCCCACTCAGGCGCGCCACGAAAGACACAGAGGTTACCCGACTTGAAGCAGAGCGCGATCGACTCCACCATAATGAGCGGGCTCAGTTCTGAAATGACGCCGATCACCCCGATCGGGATGCGGACACGGCTGACTTGCAATCCGTCCGGCCGTTCCCATCGTGCGGTGACTACACCGACCGGATCGGGCAGGTCCGCGATCATGCGGAGTCGATCGACCATCTCCTTGATATCGTCCGTCGTCATGCGCAGGCGAGCCACGGCGGCTTTCATCCGGTGTTTCATCACGTCGGCCTCAAAGGACTTCCCGACCGCGTCTACATCCTTCTCGTTCGCCGCCAGAATCTTTTCTTCGTCAGCCGCTATTCGCTCCGCCATCGCGTGCAAGGCTTTCTCTTTTACAGGGCCAGATAAAAGCGCGAGTTGCTGTGTCATATTGCCACACTCTTTCAATAGTTTATCAATATAGATCTTAACTGGAACTTCATGCATCTTGAACCTCGTGAAACGTGATGCTACACGATCAACACAGCGCAATGGGCCCATGACTATAGCATGCGATTTTTTTATACGTAAAGCAGCGGGAGGGAGTAGCCAGACCATCCTTCTTGCTCGCAGACCGCGCACGGTCAGAATGTGCTCGCCTGGGACAAGAGCGCGTCTCGACGCGCTCGGGGTTGGGTGGGTGAGAATGTTGCGTGCAGTGAAGGACAGTCTGGCCATCCCTCTGGAGGAAAAGCGAACAAGCGTGGAAGGAAACATCGGCATGATTTAGTTGGTTGCTTTCGAAGGTGGCAGGTTGACCTCGGTTCTGCTTAGCTTCAACTTCTCCTCTTGCCGGGCCAGGAACCACCCCACCCATCCCCAGAGCAGCGCCAGCGGGACCAGAACCCATGCCATCTGCCCTGCCGTGACACCCAGCACTTTCACCCCGTTCACGATCCACCCGGTCGCCGCATCGCCCCCGCGCGAGACCACTGTGTCAATAAAATTCTTGGCCTTATATTTCTCCTCCCGGCTCACCACCGTGAAAAGGACCTCACGAGCCGGCTTGGCGAGTGCATATTCGCCGACTCGCCGCACGACGGTAAAGAGAATAAAGACGGCCAGGAACGGCATGACGCCGATCACGCCAAACCCGATGGCACTCGCAACGGGAAGCACGACGAGCGCCGACGCCAACCCGAACCGGATGATCACCCGGCTCGTCACCGTCACCTGCATCAGAAACGTCAGTACGTTGACGACCAGGTCGATGAGGGCAAACAGACGGGTGCGCCCTTCCGCGGAAGGAATCTGCTCGCTCACCAGCCTCATTTGCTCCAGATACAAGAATGTCGCGGTCGTCGTCAGGAAGAACAGATAGAGGCAGATGCCCAGAAGGTAGGGCGACGAGAGCGCCAGCCTGACCCCCGCCCAGATACTGCCGCCAATCGGTTCACCTCGCCGACTGATCTGTCGAGAGGGTCGCGCCGTCGCCCATCGGTCCAGCTGATACACGCAGAGCCCGCAGGCGACGAGAAACCCTGTCGAGATGAGCAGCAGCACGGGGATGGGGATGAGATAGGTCAACCCGGTGGTGAGAAGCGGGCCGACCATCGCGCCGATACTGCCGCCGGCGGCAATCACACCGAAGAGTCGGGCGCCCTGCGTCGGTGTAAAGAGATCGGCCATGATACTCCAGAACACCGACACAACGAACAGATTGAACACCGACAACCATACAAAGAACGTGCGGGCGGTCCACTGGGGAGAGAGGTGGCCCATCATTGCCATGAAGAACAGGACCAAGTTGAAACCGAAAAATGTGTACACAGTCAAGAGCAACCGATACCGCGGCACTCGGGCGGAGAGCCACCCGAAAAGCGGCGTCAGGAGCAGGAGCGTCACGAAGGTGGCGGTCATCATCCAGGGCAGGTGCTGCACCCCGCCTTCGATCGCCATTTCATCGCGAACGGGACGCAGGATGTAGTAGCCGCAGAGGAGACAGAAAAAATAGAGGAATGCCCAGCCCACCGGGACGGCTTCGTCCGGTTCTGCATCGGTTACCGACGGGAGCACGTTTCGAAGCCACATCATACGAACGGCATCCTGCCGTGACCGACTCTCCCACGCAAGGAGAAAATTTGCTAGAATGCGCACGGCCCACGATCTTGTGGCATTCTCACGGACGCTTGATGATCGACCTGCGCAGCGATACGGTCACGAAACCCACTGAAGCCATGCGAAAGGCGATGGCCCGCGCGGAAGTGGGAGACGATGTCTACGGCGAAGATCCTACCGTGAATCGGCTGCAAGACATGGCGTCCACGATGTTTGGGAAAAAGGCCGCACTCTTCGTGCCGTCCGGCACGATGGCCAATCAACTCGCCATTCGCCTCCACACGCAACCGGGCCAAGAAGTCATCGTCGAGAGCACGGCGCATATCGTCCGGTATGAGCAGGGCGCCGCTGGGGCACTGGCAGGCGTACAACTCCATTGGGTCGCGGGAAATCGGGGCCTCATCTCACCTGAACAGGTTGAGGCAGCAATCCGTCCTCAAGACCCGCACACGATTCAAACGGCGCTGATCTGTCTAGAGAACACCCATAATAGCGGCGGCGGAACGATTTATCCCCTGGCGACGATTGAACGGATTCGCGCGGTGGCTGCCACCCACGGCATCCCTATGCATTTGGACGGTGCACGATTATTCAACGCCGTCGCTGCCACCACCTTGCCGCCAGCCTCCTATGCCCAGCACTTTGATACCCTGTCAGTCTGTCTCTCGAAAGGACTGGGAGCACCGGCCGGTTCACTCCTCATGATGAATGATCTGGTCCTCCTCGATAAAGCCAAGCGGCTGCGCCGTATGTATGGCGGTGCGATGCGGCAGTCCGGCATCCTCGCCGCCGCCGGCATCTATGCGCTCGAACACCATATTGGACGATTGAAAGTGGACCATGACCACGCCAAGCGCCTGGCGCGACGGCTGCAACAAATCCCGACGGTCAGGATCAGTCCTCAAGATGTCGACACGAACATCGTCATCTTCGATGTGATCGGCCACCGCCTCAGTCCACCGGCGATCGTCACCGCCTTGAAGCAGGAGGGAGTCTTGATCAATGCTGTCGGCGGCACCAGCTTTCGAGCCGTCACCCACTTGGATGTCTCCACTGCCATGACCGAAGAAGCCTGCGACATCCTTGTCCGTGTGTTGGGGGACTGAGACGTCCGCTCATTGACACGTCTCCCACTGAAATCTAGAATGCCGCGTGATGGAGCGCCAATGCCGTTAGAATTTGTGTCGTTCAAACACATCAGCCGTATTCTTGAGGTCACCGACTCGCTCGGTCTGAACCGCGAGTGGGTCGAAATCCCGTTGTCTCCAGAAAGCCCCGGTGTCGTCCGGCGGTTGACCAATGGCAAGTTGGAAATTATCGTTGATGCGGAGCAACCGTTCGAGGACTGGCTGGGATCGCTCCCGAAACATATTCAGCTCGTACAGGGAGCCTAAACATGGAGAGCCCCGCCACCCAACCTATTCCCACGTCAGAAGAATTGAAGGCGGAACTCCTGGCGATGCCGGAGCCGCCTGAACAACCGGACCCGATCGAGGAACCGGGATTCGAGGAGCTTGTCGCGGTGGCCTTGCGCCACGTCCGTGGCCGCCGCGGGGGCGATCTCGTCAGTGTGATCCTGGTGGGATCCAGCGTTCGGCGTGCCATCACGACTCACAGCGACATCGATCTCATTGCGCTCGTGAAAGGACAGGCCGACGGCCACGAGATCGTCCGTGTCGCCGATCGTCTGGCCGACATCCGCTATCGGGGACATCAAGAGATGGAGGAGGACCTCCCTTACTCACCGCGCCTCCCATCTCTCTTACGGAAAGCCCGCATCCTCTTCGATCACGACAGCATCGGCGCCAAACTCATCGAACGCGCCCACCAACGGTTCCGACAGGGGCCGCCCCCTGTTAGCATCAATGAGCAGATTCGAATGAAGGCGGAGTGTTTCCATTGGCTGGGAAAGGCGCGAGATCTGGCCGACAGGCCTGCGGCCGCGCAATATCTACTTTCGTTATTTTTCGATGACGCCGTCAATGCGTTCTTCAGGCTACGGGGCTTCTGGCTGACATCGCCGAGTGAGGTGCTCAAGTTCATCGCCTCCCGCGATGCGGGACTGGGTGACCTGGCTGGGCGGTTCCTGACTGCGCCCACTTTGCCGGAACGGCTCAACTTTGGCCGAGATCTTGCCGATACGCTCTTTAAGGACGTTCCGAATCCTGCCAGAATCGACTGACAGGGCTCCGGGATCGGTCATCTGTCTGCTGTCGCATGGGGCTCATCAGCCAGTCCTCGTGTGTGCAGGTCTGAACAGATGACAGGCTCCTCGTGAGGAGCGTGATCCGCGTGATCTCGCCCAGCCATGACTGTACCAGCAGGTTGCGGAAAAGCTACGTTGGACGCGAGAAATTCGGTGGTCCGCACGTGGGGCACAACAGGAGAACAGTCCTGCAGGATGCTCAAAAAGGCCGTCCAGCAAGGCCGCAGCGAGTGAAGGGCCGAGGAGGTACAAACCGCACTTCGTGTGGGCCGTTCGCCCTTGCAATGGGTATTGGCGAACGGAAAAACTCCTTCAGCCATTCCGACCTCCGAGAATCTTCTTCGGTACGTTGAGGGTCTGAACGATGCGAGAACGAAGCTGGCGGACTTTTTCAGCATCCTGCTAGAAGGAGTCACTATGGAAATCGGATTCATCGGGCTCGGAAAAATGGGGATGAACATGGTGACCCGGTTGCAACGTGACCGGCACCGGGTGGTGGTCTATGATCGATCGGCGGATTTGGTCAAACAGGCCGAAGGGGTCGGTTGTGTCGGCGCCTCGTCGTTAGCAAATCTCGTCGGCCAGCTCAAGGCCCCGCGCACGGTCTGGATCATGGTCCCATCCGGCACGCCGACAGAGGAGACCGTTCAGGCCGTCGCGGTGCTGCTCCACGCGGGCGATACGGTGATCGATGGCGGCAATACGAGATTCCACGACGATGTTCGACGGGCCGGGGACCTCAAGAAGAAGCAGCTTCACTATGTTGATGTCGGCACCAGCGGCGGCATTTGGGGCCTGACCATCGGCTACTGTCTGATGGTCGGTGGCGACGAGGCGCCGGTGAAACAGCTCGCGCCGATCTTGACTACGCTGGCGCCGGAGCAGGGCTGGGCTCACGTCGGCGGGGTGGGGGCCGGGCATTACGTGAAAATGGTGCATAATGGAATCGAATACAGCATGATGCAGGGGTATGCGGAAGGTTTCGAGCTGATGGCGAAAAGCGACTACAAGCTCAATCTCGCAAAGATCGCAGACCTCTGGATGCACGGCAGCGTCGTTCGATCCTGGCTCTTGGAATTGGCGGCCGGCGCCCTGAAAGAGGATCCGCGGCTGGAACAATTGAAAGGCTACGTGCAGGATTCCGGCGAGGGTCGCTGGATGATCGCCGATGCAATCGAGAAGGATGTACCGGTCCCGACGCTCGTGACGGCATTGTTCACTCGATTCCGATCGCGGCAAAGCGAGTCCTTTGCGGAAAAGATGCTGGCCGCGTTGCGGAATGCCTTCGGCGGCCATGCGGTCCGCCGGTAACGCCTGCGCCTTATGCCACCGAATAGCCCACGTATCGATATCAGCCCCTCACAGGAAACGATTCCCCCGGTCGAGCCCTGTACCCTAGTCATCTTCGGAGGTTCCGGCGATCTGGCGCGTCGGCGGCTGATTCCTGCCCTCTACAACTTGCTCCTTGACGGACTCCTTCCGCCAAACTATGCGGTGATCGGGTTGGGCCGCAAGTCGATGACCGACGAGGAGTTCCGCGCCACGGTTCGTGACGGCGTCGTGGCACACTCCCGGCAAGCCTTGGCAGAGGACAAGTGGAAGGACTTCGCACCGCACCTCTTTTATGTGTCGGGGGGAAATGAGGACCCGAACACCTATGCCAGACTGAAGTCCCGAGCAGAAGACATCGAGCAGAACCTTCAGTTACCAGGCAACCGGATTTTCTATCTGAGCATCCCCCCCAGTACGTTTGCGTCCGTGTGCGAGGGGCTTGAGCAAGCCGGATTGGCGGCGAAACCAGGGGCTCATACACCCTACGCCCGCATCATCGTCGAAAAACCGGTCGGCCGCGATTTGGCCTCCGCTCAGGCCATTAACCGCGTGACGGGGCGTGTGTTCGACGAATCGCAGATCTTCCGCATCGATCACTATCTGGGGAAAGAAACCGTTCAGAATTTGATGGTCGTCCGGTTCGCCAACAGCATCTTCGAGCCGATTTGGAACCACAAGTACATCGATCACGTGCAGATCACTGTGAGCGAAGCGGAAGGCGTCGGGACCAGGGCCAGCTACTACGAAGAAGCCGGTGCCTTGCGCGACATGGTGCAGAACCATATGCTGCAGCTGCTCTGCTTGGTCGCGATGGAGCCCCCCTACTCGCTCGATCCGGATGTGGTGCGCAACGCGAAGATGGAAGTCCTCCGCTGCCTCAGGCCCATCACCGATCAGGATGTCGAGCACGTCACCGCCCGTGCCCAATACAGTGAAGGCACGGCCCAGGGCACGCCCATCCCGGGGTATCGTCGTGAGAACGGGATTCATCCTGATTCCACGACGGAAACCTATGTCGCGCTCAAATGCTTTGTGGAAAACTGGCGCTGGGCCGGCGTGCCCTTCTATCTACGCACCGGGAAAGCGCTCCCTCATCGCGCCAGCGAGATCGCGGTGCAATTCAAGGACATCCCGCAAATCCTGTTCAACGCCAATGCGCAGCAGCCGCAACCGCCGAACGTGTTGGCGCTGCGCATCCAACCGGAGGAAGGGCTCTCGCTCCGCATCGTCTCGCGCGTGCCGGGAACTCGCGAGCAGACACACCCGGTTGAAATGGACTTTCAATACAGCGACGTCTTCGGCCGCCCGTCGCCAGAGGCTTATGAGCGGTTGCTCTTGGACGTGATGGCCGGCGATGCCTCCCGATTCATGCGGCGCGACGCCGTTGAGGCCTCTTGGGCATGGATCACTAACATTCTGGAAGGATGGCAACGGCAAGGGTTGCGGTGGTTGCCTGAATATCCGGCGGGAACCTGTGGGCCGGTCGAGGCCGATCGCCTCATTGAGAAGGATGGGCGAACCTGGCGAACTTTGTAGCGACTCATTTCATGTCAGCCGCAACTGCTTGAGAATCTCTTCACTGGTTCCCAGCCCGCCGATAAACCGCTCGAACTGTCCCTGGCGATAGAGGGCCAGCACCGGCAATGCTCGAACTTCCAGCTCCGCTGGAATCTGGAAGTTCTCCTCGACGTTCATTTTCAGGATCAGCAACTTGCCGTCCACATCGAGATCCAGTTTCTCGAGTTCACGCATCAGCGCTCGGCAACTCCCGCATCCTGGTTTCCAGAACTCCACCAGCACCGGCAGCCCTGCCAGTTCCACGATATGGTCGAAGTCCCGATCGGTCACGTCACCTATCATGCTCTCTGCTCGTCACGACCACTCGCCGGTGCTGCAGCAAACACCTCCTGGTACAACTTCTCAGCAACCAGTCGATATCCGGCTGTGGTCAGATGCAGCCCGTCATTGGAGTATCGGGCCGCAAGTTGTTGAGTCTCGGGCTCCGCCGTGGCGGCGAAGAGGTCGAAGGCTGCCAGCCCTTTCGATTCGGCGTAGCGGAGAATCAACCCGTTAAGCTGGCGCCGCCGATCAAGATGCTCTGCGAACCACCGACGCCCCTCCTCACTGTGAAGATCGTCGCCCACTCTGATCGATGGAACGGTCACCGGCACCGGCTTGATCCCGGCCGCTGCGGCCAGTTCATACATCTTGAGGAGGTTGCGCATAATGTCTGCCGGCGCTGCATTCCATCCAAGATCGTTCGTTCCACCGAGAATCACCACATATGCCGGTTGGTATATCAGAACAGCCGACCGAAACCGCATCGCCATTTCACCGGTCAGTTCACCACAGATGCCGCTCACAGACACGCGCACGGAAGGCCCTGTCAATTCCTGCAGGAAGCGCCCATACGGCGTCTCCGTGCCTTGAGGATTGTCGGCAGTGGGCGATTGAAACCCTGCCGTGAGGCTGTCTCCAAAACACACAATGTGGCTCGCGGCAATCGTCAATATGAGACGGATTCTACCGGCCTAGCCTCGGGGTTCACAATGCCCTCGTTTCCGTGGCTGAAGGAAGGAGAAGTTCCTCGGTAATTCCTCGGTGAGAGACTCGTTAAGAGCCGCTATTTTCTTGACGATTTAGCACCTCCAGGGTACGACTAATCATCATGGACGAGCCGAAGACAGACGGCGGCGCACTGCCGATTGCGCCCGCAAAAGAACTGGCCGATCCGGAGTTGGCCTCCGTCAAGCGACTCCTCACACTCTTGGACAAGACAGCAAAGTCCAGCCGGACGTACGGGTCAGCGAACCCTGTGGCGCAGAAATTCTTCCAGGAGTTGTTCGAGGGACTCACGGCTCATCTCGCTGCCTACTCTAAATTGGCGTTTCTTATTCAACGATCCGAGCTGTACTTCAACGGGGCAGTCGTTTACCGATCCGAGCAGGATTCGAGTAATGAAAGCGTCGCGTTCAAGCTCTATGCGGATGGCATTCGGGAACTCGCATTTCTCGAAGGTCTTGCTGCTGAAGACCTTTCCTTCTTGCTTGATTCGCTTTGGAGCAGCCTTGATTCTGAAGATGATGAGGACATTGTGACTCGTTTATGGTCCAAGGACCTCTCCACCATCACCATCGTCACCGCCGGAGAAGTCGCCCAAGCCTCGACTGGTGGGGATGTCATTGCGCTGCCCACTGCCGGGATGATGGAGGCAACGGAATCCCAGTTGCGGGACCTCCTGGATCGCGAGCAGGCCAAAGCCAGGAGGGAGACGGGCTCTGGAGCCGATCGCAGCAGTCCCTCGGACGACAAGCCAGCCGCAAGGGCTGGCCGATTCCAGTCCGGTCACATGGGCTACGAGGTCTCTGATGAGGAATTAGCCGTATTGGCGAAGGAAGTCGAGGCTGAGCGCGCCAGAGATAATACGACCTACCTATTGGACGTGTTCACTGCGATCCTGGCGTCGGAAAAATCTCCTGTGATCCTGACCAAGTTGCTCGACCTCTGGGGAGACGTCCTCGACTCATTGGCGGCCCACGGCAAATGGACCGTGTTTGACAGCGTGCTTGAACTGTTGAATGTCAGCGCTGAGGTCAGACCGGATTTCGGCGACGATCACAAGAAACAATTGGCGGCCCTGCTCGACAACCTTGGCCGACCTGAACGCATGAAGCTGATCGAGACCTACTTGAACAAGATCCCCGACGCAACCACGGAAGGATTGCCGGCAGTTCTGCTGGCAATGACGCCGGCAGCCGTCTCTGCCTTGTGCACCCTGTTGGCAAATCTGGAGTCGCCAGCCCATCAGGCGGTCGTGGCTGACGCCCTCGGGACACTCGCGAAGGATCAGCCGCATCACGTGCTTCGCGGTTTGTCCGACCGCCGCCCCCGTTATGTTAAGAACCTTCTCGCGATCCTTCTCAAATGGAACAATCCCCAATTTGCAGATGCCGTTGAAAAGCTGGTGCGCTATCCGGACATTCAGGTACGAAAGGAAGTCGTACGAGCGATCGGGATATTCCGTCCCAACGGGAACGGGATAAAACTGATCGCGTTCTTGAATGATAGTGAGGAGTCGATCAGGTTTGCGGCACTCAAGCTGCTCATGACCGGTCAGTATAAGGCTCCCTACTCCACCTGGGCACCCCTCGTATCTGCGGACGCATTCATGGAGCGAACCCTCGGTGAAAAACGCGCGGTGTTCCAAGCCGTGCGGGCCACCAGTGGCGATGGGGTCATTCCGTTCTTTGAAAGTTTGATCACGGAACGGTCCTGGACCAACCGGAAGAACAAGGAGGAGCTCGCTGCCCTCGCCGCTGAGACATTGGGGAAGTTGCCCACCCCTGCCGCCCTCACCGTCCTTGAACTGGGTCAGAAAAAAGGTGGCGCCGCCGTAAGGCAAGCCTGCACCGCGGCACTTGCCCAAGCCCAACGACAGCAGCATCTCAGGCAGGCTGCATCATAAGTAAGGAGCTTTTGCCGTGAGTGAATCCAAGATTAACGAGGTCCCGGCCGCGGAGGAACAAGCCGAGCCGATCCTGATCCACGAAAAGTCCCTGTCTCAGAAGATCGCCCGTGGATCGGAGGCCAGGGACATTCTTGACCAGCAAATGGTCATGCTGGGAATTCAGCTGGTCACACAGTTGAACGTCTTGATCAAAACCTCCCGTATCTATGATCGCACCAACGCGGCACTGGATAAACCCGTCGACGCGATGCTGACTCTGATCAAGACCATGGCACATGACCAACCGGTCACACTCCGCTTGCAGAACGATTTCTTGTTTCTCGGGGACAGTCACTTGAAAGTGAATGCGCAGCAGATGGCCGTGGCCACCAGCATCATCGATACCTTGAACGCCTGGAAGATCGGCGGAATGACATTCAAGTTGACCGTGACGTCAAAGGATCTGCGTGAGTTCGCCTCGCTTTTTGTCAGCTTTGATCCTGACAACAAAACCATCGAAGACCTTCAGAAAGAAATCACGGCACGGGGGATCGCCGGCATTGAGCTAAAAGAACAACGGCAGCTGCAAATCCGAAAAGAACCCGAAGCGGGATGCACCGATCCAAAAGTGCAACGGAAAATGAACGCCAGGAACGGCTATGCCAATGTTGCAAGATCAGTCGGAGCCCTGACACAATCAGCCCGCGAGGGAGGAAGGGTCAGCTTTAAACAGGCGAGGCGGGCGATCCAAAACATCATCGATCGCATGGCGGATGATGAAACCTCGGTCCTCGGTCTGACGACCCTTCGTTGCCACGATGAGTACACACATAACCATTCGGTCAATGTGTCGTTGCTGTCCATGGCGCTGGCCAATCGCGCCGGCTTCCCCAAAGTGGAACTGGCCGACCTGGGCCTTGCGGCGCTGTTCCATGACATGGGCAAAACTACCATTCCCATGGAGATCCTGAATAAACCAGGCGAGTTCACCGATGACGACTGGGTGGCCATGCGCAATCATCCCACGGAGGGAGTTCTGGGTCTTTCGAAAATGAGAGGCCTCACGAATCTACCGGGCCGCATGGCGGCGGCCTCCTTCGAGCACCACATGAACCTGGACTTCTCCGGATATCCGAAACTTACCGTGCCCTGGACGATCTCACTGACCGGCCGCATCCTCACGATCGCAGACTGTTACGACGCCATGACCTCCTCCCGTGTCTATCGTCGGGAACCCATGTCCCCATCGAAAGTGTTGAACATGATGCTTTCAAAGTCCGGGAAGGCGTTTGACACGGTGCTGCTTAAGCTGTTCGTGAACTGTGTCGGCATCATCCCCATAGGCAGCCTGGTGATGCTGGAGACGAACGAACTGGCGGTCGTGCTCAAGCCGGCTTCAGACAAGGCGTACGCCGAACGACCGTTCGTCAGAGTCATCACAGATCCACAGGGAAACTCGGTCGATCAGGGGCGCGAGATAGACCTGACCGAGAAAGATGAGACCGGAGATTTTCGCGACAACATTATCCGCTTGATCGACAACACGGAGTATAAGTTCGACACCAGCCGATACTTCCTCTAGCCTCCGCGAGACCCAATCTCTTGACAGGGCCTGGCCCCCCAGCTATTCTCGCAACGGTGTTTGCAATGTTTACCAGCAAGGAGCGCGTGTTATGCATACAACGGGAATCCTCTTGGGGCGGATAACCCTCCCCTTGGTCGCCGCGAGCATTATGCTGCTCGCATCTCTCCCAGCTGCAGAGGCTACCGAGGCCTTCAAGATGGGTGTCGTCGATCCTCAGGCTGTCTTAGAGAAATCAAAAGCCGGCAAAAAAGCCTTGGACGGGCTTAAAGAATATGTATCCACCAGACAGAAATTGTTGTCCGCGGATGAAGAGGAGTTGCGCAGCACGGAGAAGACACTCAAGGAGCAAATCGCGAAGTTAAGCGACACCGAAAAAAAAGAAAAAGAGACCCAGTTCCGCGCAAAGGTCCAGGAATACCAGAAACGCGCCCAAGAATTTAATCAGGAGCTACAGGGAAAGCAGAAGGAATTGGTCGATGAGTACATGAAGAAAATTGCCTCGGCCACGAAAACCGTGGCCGAAAAAGGCGGGTTTGCTCTCGTCGTCGATAGGGGCAGCGAACAAACGGTCAAGATCGTGATCTACAATAAGGACACCATCGATTTAACCGACCAGGTGATCAAGGAGTTCGATCGAGCCCACAGCAAGTAACCCTCCCGAGCGCGCCGTGTAATGTGTGACCCAACTTGATGGGACCTCGGCATCTCTGAGGTCCCAATCAACGTTCCATCGGATAGCTCGCATCACGCCAGCCTTTAATTCCCCCATCCATCGACACCACATTTGTATAGCCCATTTGCTGTAGCGCATCCGCGGCTAAGACCGACCGGTAGCCGCCTCCACAATACAACAGAATGGCCTCCTCCTTATTGGGAATACGCGTTTCCACATCGCGCTCGATTATCCCTTTTCCCAGATGACGGGCGCCTTTCGCATGATCCTTCGCAAATTCGTGGTCCTCGCGCACATCGAGAAAGTG
>DASQFV010000234.1:0-23161 GCA_035632975.1 Nitrospiraceae bacterium | reverse complement strand
TATTCGTGACCTATAGCACTTACGCGACCGTGTACGCCCGCCTCTATGGATCCCTCTTGGAAGTCATTCTGCTGCTCTTATGGGTCTACTACTCCGCGGCCCTCTTGCTGATCGGCGCCGAGGTCGCCCACCGCCTCCAACAACAGGCGCAGGTGCTGTCCGCCGCAGCCACGAGAACCGCTCGGTCAGACCCGGCCTTGCCGAATGGTCCGCCAGCATAAGAAGAACGTGACAGGATGCTGAAAAAGTCCGCCAGCGGCGTTCTCACCTCGAAAGCATCCTCAACGTAGCCCGGAGGCTACGCCTCCGGTGCTTTCATCGGCTGCGGCCTTGCCGGACGGCCTTTTTGAGCATCCTGCATGGTGTACTCCTGTTGCCCAAGACGCGCGGCCCAATGAAGGTCTGGCGTGCAAAAATAGTTTTCTCGCATCCTGCCAAACAGGGAGGACCGGCTGGTTGATCTGGTCTGTCTCGTCTGTTTGGTTGAACAAGACCAACAAGATGAACCAGACAACCCAAATCAGACTGTCGGCTTCTGGACTTTTGCTGGCGGGGATATCTCTTCGTGGCTAGAATGGCAACCGGTACTATATTAAGGGAACTGCCTCATGCCCGAAGACTTCGGCAAAGACATGCTCATGCTCGGTGGCACCGCGATTGGCTTCATCGCGGCGTTGATAACCCTCATGGAGAAGCTGCTGGATATCAGGAACCGGCTGACATCGAAGAAGGAACGAAAATCGCCTTCCCCAACCGAACGTCCGGCCTCTGACCCGTTTCCCACGATCGATTTCTTTTCGTCGAAGCCCTTCCGTGGTATCTCCTATCTCCTCTTGTACGAAACCAGCGTGATCGTCGCAGCAGGCCTGCTTCTCAACTACATGGGGCTCACGTTGAGTCGGCATCTGGAGAGCATCCTGTTCCTCGACATGACTGGAACGGCGCTGGTCGCCTTCCTCTTGGGACCCTGGTGGGGAGCCATCGTGGCCCTCCTTTCGAATTCCGTCGTGAACTGGTTATTGTATCCGGAAACCGGCGCGGATGTGGTGATTTTCCCCTGGTCGCTGGTGAGTATTGCCGGCGCCTGTTATTGGGGTTGGATGGCCAAACAAACGGGCTTTCAAAAATATCTCCGCACAGGACGCAGTTCCGCCCTGTCCCATGCCTGGTTCCTCTATATCTTTGGGGTCGGCAGCGCAATCGTCATGAGCCTGCCGGGAACCTTTGTCCAGGCCGCACTGCATGAGCAAACGACCTTTGCCTTGAACCCCGACGTCGCCGAGTCGGTGAACCTGCGCGTACTCCAATGGGAACAGACTGCGCATCTCTACCTCGAATCTTTATTCGGGTTCACCTGGGGCGAAAGTCTGAGTTGGTGGATGGTAAACTGGTTTCAGAACTGTATCCGCTATATTCCTGACAAAACTATGAGCGCCGCCATCGCGCTCGTGGTCCTCAAGTACGGCTACCCTCTATTTGAACGGGAGCTGATTCATGGCGGACCGCAAGGCGAACGTCCGAATGACGAGCGCATCTTGCCGCTGGTGTTAGGATTGCTCTATGCCCCCTCCTTCGCTGCCTTGCTCAGCAGCGAGACCTACGGAGGAGCGGCGTACTGGCCTTTGTGGGCATTGCCTTGGCTGCTGATTCTGGGTGGCTATGGCTACTTGCGCTACTGGGGCACAGGCGATGCCGCCCTGCAGGCAGCCAGACTTCAACGAGCCGAGCGTTATGCCCGCGCGCTGAAACAGATCGGACGGGAAGCCCCCCATGAGTTCTGCAAGCGGTTGACCTTCATGACGCTGATCGCGAGCCTGCTCTTTGCCCTCTGTCTCCCCATTCTCTTGACAGACTTTTACCGCGCCACCTTCAAGTTCTTCTGCGTCGTCTACGGCTTTCTGCTCGTGGTCCACCTCGTGCGTATAGCCATCGCGCAGAACATTTCCATCGCACGCGCGAACGACTGAATCCAAGACGTAAAACGTGAAACGTAAGGCGTGACAGGAAAACTTCCATCAATCTCTTCACGTCCTACCTCGCACCTTTCACGTCTCACCTTTTACGTTTCACGCCCTGTGAAGCTGTAAGAAGTGAGCAATGGCTGACCGGGTGACGAGCCCTACGATCTCTGTGCTCTCCATCACCACGAGACGATCCCACCCACCCTGGACCATCTGTTCCAACGCCTGAGTGGCAGACCAGTCCGGAGGGATACAGAAGGCTGGCGTCGCCGGGCGCATGATCTCGCGAACGCGACGCCACCGCCAGAGTGCTGTGGGAAGCGCTTGCACCTCTCTCACCGTAACCACGCCGAGAACCTGCCCCTCTTCACAGACGGGAAATCCACCGAATCCATGCGCGACAAAGTATTGATCGACCGCGTCCTGCACGCTCATATCTGGCAGCAGGGTCACGACGCGGTGGACCATGACTTGACGAACCGTCACCGACGCCAACGGAGTCCGCAAGGCTGCCTGCCGTCTGCCTGCCAGGGCCGCCGAAAAGAGGAATGCGCCGATAAAGATGAGCCAGCCCCCGTTCGTCGCGATGGAATGTTCCAAAGCACCGGACCAGGCCCCCACCATCAAGACCGCGCCGATCAACCCAAGCGCAACACCGAATCCTATTCCCACGAGCGCGGCTTGACTGGTCGCTCGATTGAAATCCTTGTTCCAAGCCCACAGTCCAGCCCGTAATACACGTCCGCCATCCAGCGGAAACCCCGGGATCAGGTTAAAGAGTCCGAGCTGCACATTCACCATGCCGAGCAAGCTCCCGAGGACGACGAGTCCCTGAAACCCTGATCGTACGAACAATGATTCCACTGCCATGGCTCCGCCGAGACAACCAGCCCCCAGGATTAAACTCACGAGCGGTCCTGCCATCGCGATCAAAAACTCAGCCCGCGGACTGGGCGGTTCCTTGCCCATGTGCGCCATCCCTCCGAAAATGAACAACGTAATCTGCTTGATAGGGATCTGGTAGCGCAGCGCCACATAGGAATGTCCCAATTCATGGAGCAGGACGGAGAGGAACAACAAGAGAGCGGCAATGCCACCCATTCCCCAATAGCGTGAAGCCGACAGACCAGGCAACGTCTCCGGCAAATAGCCCGTTGCCATTGACCAAGTCACAAAGAAGAACACCACAAACCAGGAGGCATGCACGTGAATCGGAATGCCGAGTACACGACCGATTCTCCAATTGGGCAACAACATACGACCACCGTAACAGTAGGGGAATTGAAGCGTCAACTCGGCTTCGCTTCCTCGCAGGATGCTGAAAAAGTCCGCCAGCATCGTTCTCGCATCGTTCAGATCCTCAACGTACCCCAGAGGGTACGCCTCCGGTCTTCACTCGCTGCGGCCTTGCTGGACGAACTTTTTGAGCAGCCTGCCGGATATCGCTTCCCTGCCCAAAGCACATAGGGCATCGAAATGCTGGAATGCTACGATAGTTTTTCCGCAACCTGCGGGATCGGGTATACTCATCACCATGCGACCGCGCTACTCCTCAGGGATACTGGGCCTCGTCCTTACGATGCTGCTTGTTCCGGCGATGCCTTCCTTCACGCAGGCCCAAGTGATCAAGTCTGGGCCACTCTCCTGTCCCGGTGTGGCGTTGACGTTCGACCTCTGCCCGGTGCGGAACGGAGCGGGCTATGATCAGGCATTGATTGACTATTTGATTGAGCAGAAGATCCCCGCCACCTTCTTCATGTCCGGAAAATGGATGACGAAACACGATGAACAAGTAAAGACCCTCCTCCAGATCCCGTTCTTTGAAGTCGGCACCCATGGGGAGGTCCACGCCCATCTGCCGCTCCATTCAGCGGACGAGCAGAAACAAGAAATTCTCGGACCCGTTCGTCTGCTCAAAACCAAGTACGGTCATGACACGACGTTGTTTCGCCCTCCCTATGGGGAGTACAACGACGACACCGTCAACGTGGCCCGCGCCCTCGGCCTCCAGTTCATTCTCTGGAATGTCGAGTCCGGCGATCCCGACCCGACACTCACGGCAATGCGCATCGAAGATCGGCTGAAGCAGTTAGTCCGGAAGGGTAGTGTCATCGTGATGCACGCCAACGGGAAGGGCAGACATACGCACAAGGTGGTGCAAGACCTCCATCAACATCTCTTGCCAGAGCGAAACCTCACCCCCATGACCATGAGCGATCTCCTAATCTGTAATGGCCAGGCAGCCCCATGAGCGACCCGATCGTTCGGCCCATGACGGTGGAGGATCGGGCAGGCATCATTGAGTTGCTCGCCGACTCCGACCCGTGGAAACGGCTGGGCTACCAAGCCAGTGACTGGGACAGCTATTTCACAGCGTCCCCACAGGGCCGTGACAGCTACGTCGTGGACCAGAATGGTAGAGTGGCCGGCATCGCGATCGTTCGTCAGAAATTCTTGGCCGGTGACTATTTAGAACTGCTGGGAGTGGCGGACTGGGCGAAAGGCAAGGGGTTAGGGAGACGGTTGCTCGCCCACGTTGAAGCGGCTGTCTTCGCAAGGGCGAAGAACCTGTTCGCCTGCGTATCGGATTTCAACGACCAGGCCCGGCACTTTTACAAGAAGCAGGGCTACCAGGAGATCGGCCCCATGCCGAACTTTCTGATCCCAGGCAGTGCCGAAATTTTGCTGCGCAAGACCAGCGGGCCGGCGAGGGAGAAGAGTCAATAAACTATGAGAGTCAACAAGCTCCTCCACACCCGCATGAGGGTCAGCGACATGGACCAGACGATTGCCTTCTACACCAGCGTCCTCGGGCTGGAGGTCCTGGAGCGGAAGGTCTCGCCGCGCGGCTCGCATTTGGCTTTTCTCAAGGTGCCCAACAGCGAGGAATTGATCGAACTCTGCAGCTTCCCGTCAAGTGGCCCGGTGACGGTGCAGGAAGACCTCGTTCACCTGGCATTCCAAGTCGAAAACCTTGACGATACCATTCAACAGCTCAGTGCCAAACAGGTTCAAATTACGGACGGTCCGACCACAACCTCTTCCGGCAGCCGCTTCATTTTCATCGATGCCCCGGACGGTTACGAAGTCGAACTCATCGAACGCCCGCCGAGCGTGAAGATCGTCTGAGATTCGTGAAGCGCTCGCGCGCAAGGCTCACGAGTGGGGAGATACGATAGGAGACCGATGATGAAGAACGGGTTCTTCCGCGGGCATGGGCTGGGCAATGATTATGTGGTCATGGACCCCAAAGAACTGTCGTTCTCGCTCACCCCATCAAGAATCACATCCATCTGTAATCGCAACTGGGGCCTCGGCAGCGATGGGATTCTTGCGCTAGTCCCGTCAAAGAAAGCGGACTTCGGCCTGCGCATCTTCAACCCTGACGGCAGCGAGGCAGAAAAATCCGGCAACGGCCTGCGCATCTTTGCCCGCTATCTTCGCGCCACCGGCAAGACGAAAAAGACGCACTTCACAGTCGAGACCAAAGGCGGGCTGGTAACCATTGCGCTGCATGTGGACCGGCATGGGGATGCGAGCGCTGTCACCGTCGAAATGGGCTGGGCCACGTTCCGGCCGGCCGCACTCCCCTGTACACTCACGACCGACGAACTGATCGAACAGCCCATCAACGCCGCCGGCCAATCCCTCACCTTCACCGGGGTGAGTGTGGGGAATCCCCACTGTGTCGTCTTCAAACCGGCCGGACAGTCCTGGTCGCGCGAGGATCTCCTGAAATTGGGACCGGCATTAGAGAACCATTCCCTGTTCCCGAAGCGAACGAACGTTCAACTCGCTGTGCCGACCGGCCCAAAAGAACTCCTCATCATGATCTGGGAGCGCGGGGCCGGCGAAACCCAGGCCTCCGGGTCGTCCTCCTGCGCCGCCGCGAGTGCGGCCGTCCGGCTCGGGCTGGTGAGAAGCCCTGTCACAGTGAAAATGCCGGGAGGCCAGCTCAACATCGAGGTTGCTGCGGACTTCGGTCTCACCATGAAGGGTCCGGTCGCAGAAGTGGCGCGGGGAAGCCTTAGTCCCTCCTTCGTGCGTAGCCTGCGCTGAGCGAGCAATCAGCCGTCAACGATCAGCTTTCAGCTTCAATCCTCCGACCGAGTTGCCCCAGAATGTCTCGGGCCTTAGAATGGTGCCTTACAAGCACTCTCCCCCTTGCTGACCGTTGAAGGCTGACAGCTGATGGCTACTCCTGCTGAATTCCAATCTAAACTCGACCACCTGCCAGACCAACCTGGGGTGTATCTCTTTAAAGACCAGGCCGGCGAACTATTGTACGTCGGTAAGGCCGCAGTCCTCTCTAACCGCGTGCGGTCCTACTTTCAAAAAGTGACCGACCACTCCCCGAAAAGCACCGTCCTGGTCAGCCACATCGCTGACCTCGAAACGATCGTCACCCGCTCAGAACTCGAAGCGCTCATCCTCGAAAGCAATCTGATCAAGCAGCATCGTCCGCGGTTTAATGTGGTCTTACGGGACGACAAGCAATACCCCTACCTTCGCCTGCCGATCAAAGAGGACTTCCCGCGCCTCTCCATCGTCCGCCGCGTGCAACAAGACGGCGCGCTCTACTATGGCCCCTATACGCCGGTAAGCGCCTTGCGGGAGACGTTGAAAGTCATTAAGAAAGCGTTCCCCTTGGCAACCTGCACGATCGAGATCGACGGCAAGGCGGAGCGAGCCTGTATCGAATTCGAGATCAAACGGTGCATGGCGCCCTGCACCGGCAATCAATCGAAAGAGGACTACCGCCACATCGTCGAACAGGTGCGCCAGTTTCTCGAAGGGCGCGACCATGAATTGCTGGACGACTTGCGCGCCCAGATGGAAGGGGCGGCGGAGCGTGAGAACTTCGAGGAGGCGGCCCGCTTGCGCGATCGGCTCTTCAACATCGAACGCACGCTTGAAAAGCAACGCATTACCCAAACGACGACAACCGACCAAGACGTGATCGGTCTGGCGCGGCAAGGCTCGGCGGTAGATCTCCAGATCCTCTTCGTGCGCGGGGGCCTCCTGATCGGCCGCAAAGACTTTTTTTGGCCCCATTCAGCAGACGCCGGCGACGAGGAACTCGTTCGATCCGCCATCGAACAGTTCTACAACAAAGACGGCCAGCCGCCCAAAGAGCTGCTCATCCCCACCGACCTCGACGACGTCACTGTGATTGAGGAGTGGCTCTCAGGCAAGCGCGGGAACACCGTCCGCGTTGTGGCGCCTGAGCGGGGCGTGAAACACCAATTGCTCCTCCTGGCGGAAGAGAATGCCGGCGCCGCAGTCGCCAATCATCTCCGGGACGAAGAAATCGGACGGCAAGCGGTTGAAGAACTGAAGTGGCTCGTACGTCTGGACATTGTGCCCCGGCGCATCGAAGGATTCGACATTTCGAACACCATGGGCAACCAGTCCGTCGCGTCCATGGTCGTATGGGAAGACGGCCAGATGAAGAAGGCCGACTACCGCCGGTTCAAAATCCAAACCGTGACCGGCGCCAACGATTTCGCCAGCATGCAGGAAGTCGTCACACGCCGCTATGGAAACAGCGAGGATCTCGCGCGCCCTGATCTCATCCTTATCGATGGAGGATTGGGCCAGCTCGCCGCAGCCATGGAAGGGCTGAAACAGGTCGGCCATCAGGACCTGGCAATTATTGGATTGGCCAAAGCACGCGGCGAGAAAGACGAACGGATTTTCCTGCCCGGCCGAAAAAACCCCATAGTGCTTCGCGCGAACTCCCCGGCCACCCATCTTGTGCAACGCATTCGTGACGAGGCCCATCGATTTGCGATCACCTTCCATCGCAAGCTGCGCGGGAAAGCCCTTATGGCCTCTCCACTCGATCAAGTGATCGGCATCGGCCAGATCAAACGGGCCCGCCTGCTCAAACAATATGGCAGCCTGGCGAACATCGCTGCCGCCACGGACAACGAATTGACGGCCGCCGGCCTCGATGCCAAGACCGTCGAGGAGATGCGGAAGGCCCTCGCGAAAACTACTCCGTCTCGCAGTTGAACGCGGTCATCTGCGAGGTCTGTCTGGTTCATCTGGTCTATTTGGTTTGTTTCGTTGGTCTGGTTCAACCAAATAAACAAGACAGACCAAACAAACCAAATGAACAAGAGAAACTGTCGGACTTTTTCAGCATCCTGCTAAGCATTACCCCAGCACCCGTCACTGCCATGATTGGGTCAGAACTCCCTTCCCATCCTGCCAATGAGGCGTCCAGGCGAGGGCGACGAGTTTCACGGCAATGTTGGCTTTGGTGGGCTTGAGAGAGACGGTTTCGAGTTTCTCGTTGAGGGGATCAGTCGTGGCAGCCAGGGCATCGGTTTCCATCTTAAACTGCGCTTCGAGGCCGGCCAATTGTTGCTGCAGCGCCGAGACGTTCTCTTCGGCTTGCCCCACGTCCTTCGATTCCTTGATCGCACGTTCGGTTCCACGAATCGCCGTCGTCGCCCGGCCGATGTTCGTCGCGCTGATCGTCTTCCGCCCAAGGAATGCGCCAAGGATCGAAGCGCCGACAGAAATAGCCGCTTGCATTTGACTCGACCGAGATTCCGCTTGCTGCCGTTCGACCATGTGTCCTGCACGCCTGATCCGAACTTGCAAGGCGGCAATCTTCGGTGCGTACTTTTGACGCAGGCTGTCCGATTGTTTGTCCCGAGCTTCACGACCTGATTGTTGCAGCCGCAGACGGAAGTCCCTCTCGGACTCACCTGGCTTCGAGTTCTCTTTCGTACTAGGGCTTTTCAACAGATCGACTTTCCGGGTGCGGAATAGCCACCCGGCGAAGTCCTTATTCCAAACTTCATAACTCTTGGCCTTGCTCGCCGCACTGGGAACAGAACCGAACTGCGCAGCGTCTAATGGCGATGACTCCAGATCAGCCAGGGCCAGCCCGGACTCCGCCGCACGATCCCAGTCCACCGCCACCGCACCATCCGAGATCGGCGCAAGCACGGTCACATCCTGAGTCATATCGACGCCGGCCTTGCTGTCTGATACCCGCACCTGCGAGGCACCCAGCAACATCGGCTGATAGATCAACCTGGTGCCGCTCGGTTGGCTTCCTCGGACAGGAATAAAATGCTGCGGCACACCGGGAGGGAGCATGGGACGTGAGGCCTGAGGCGTGAGGTGTGAGGCGGCCGGAGAAGAAGCGGGCCTGTCCTTCCCCTCACCCCTTACGCCTGACGCCTTACCCCTCACGGGCTCCATGAGTGTCTTGATCTGCGTCCGCGTCAGTGGCCCTCGAAGGTAGGACAGAGTCCATCTTGTCTGAAAGACTTCCGGCGCATCTTCATGCACATTGTTCATGAGAAAGACTCGATTGCCCAGGCCGGCGAGAAGTTGTTCCATCCCCTGTTTATCGAACTTCTTTCCGCTACTCGCGGCGGCACCTTCTAATCCTTCCAAGACACGCGCCTTATCTCGTTCGGTTTGCAGCCGTCCGATGAACCAGGTGCCGGTATTCGCCAGGCCTTTGTAGTCCAGATCGACGGGATTCTGTGTCGCCAACACCACGCCCAGACCGAATGCGCGGGCCTGCTTCAGCAACGTCAGCAGCGGTTGCTTCGACGGGGGATTGGCGACCGGCGGGAAATAGCCGAAGATTTCGTCCATATAGAGGATGGCGCGGAGGCTGGTCGTACCGGACTGAGCCCGTACCCAGCCGATCGTTTGACTCAGCAGCAAGGTGACAAAAAACATGCGCTCCGCGTCGCTGAGATGCGCGATCGAGAAAATGGCCAGTCTCGGCTTGCCCCCCGGCGAATGGAGCATCTGGCCGACATCGAGCGCTTCGCCTTCCAACCAGACAGAAAATCCCGGCGCAGCTAATAAGTTATTTAACTGCATGGCGATGGCAAAGCGCTCCTTCGAGGGATAGAACGAATCCAGATCCAACACGCCGATCTTGGCGACCGGCGGCGTCTGGATCTGCTGGATCAATGTGGCCAGATCCAGATCCTGTCTTGCCTTCCATGTGTGGTCGAGAATCGTCGACAAGAGAATGTGTTCGCGACTCTTGATTGGATCGGCCTTGACGCCGACGAGGCCAAGCAGACTCGTCACCGTCGTGCTGATCCGCTCGCGCAATATCTCGGCATCGTCCAGAATCTCCCGCGACGGCGCCGCAAAGGACTTGAGGATGGAGACGGGAATGCCTGCGTTACTGCCCGGCGTATAGACCACCACATCGGCCGCATCACGGAGCTTCTGAATCCGCTCGCCGCTCTGGCCCCAATCCCCCAAGCCCTTCTTCCAGAGTTCGGCCTGTTGCGTCGCATAGTCGGCCGGCGAGAGACCCTTCTTGCGGGCATCGTCCTCATTGATCCACGGCGCAAAATCTTCGCCGCGGAGCTGTGGAAAGTTCAGCATCAGATTGGCAAGATCCCCCTTGGGATCGATAATCAGCGCAGGGATGCCGTCGATCGCCGCTTCTTCGAGGAGTCCGATGCAGAGGCCAGTCTTCCCGCTGCCGGTCATTCCGACGCAGACAGCGTGAGTGACCAAGTCTTTCGAGTCGTACAACAACCAGCCCGGCTTCGCTTGCTTGGCCACGAGATCATACGGCCGGCCCAGATAAAACACGCCCAGCTTTTCAAAATCTTCTGCCGAACCCCCACCAGTGGGCGCCGCAGCCGTCTTCGCCGATTCCTTCGTCTTTGCCGACTCTTTTTTCTTCGTAGCCATGGATTACCACCTCTTAAAGATGAGGGACGCAGCTCCCGCTAGGGTAATCACTTCCTGGATTGTTTTCAATTGAGCACCGGTGAATGTACGGCTGAGGGCCATCGGCGCCCTCAGCCACTCTCACCCTCTCCCTCTTCGCAGGGGTGGAAGGGGTGGAAGGGATGGATATGGAGGGAGTCGCCATAGCGGGCGCGGGGAGATAACAGCCACGAGAGTGCCGCTGTGCGACGGCATGCGACCCTCGGTCGCGCTTTAGAGGAGCACGCGGCTAACAGTAAGAAGGAGACATGAGCAGTCTCTATCCAACGCATGATGGCGACTCCCGGAATATCCGCCCTTCGTCACCCTCACTTCCGTGCTTCTGCGAATTTTCAAACCACCCCTGGTTCCTTCAGCATCTGTCCCGTATACGACGGCTTCGACAAGCCGATTGAGCATGTAGCCCGCCATTCGCCTGTCGCCGTGCCCGGTTCCCAGGAGCCTGGGTTCAGTGCCCGGATGCGGTCGTGGCGCCGATGCCGGTCTCCGAGCGCACCTGCTGGGCCAGAAATCCGCCACGGTCTTTTGCCGCCTGGCTGCTTCGGTCAAGGATTGAGAACAACCAGATACCCACGACTCCGATCGTCATCGAGAACAGCGCTGGCGAGGTGTACGGGAACAACGCGCTGCCTTTCGGATAGCCCAAGGTAGCTTCCCATACCGACGGCGACACGACCGTGAGCAGCACCGATGAAATCAGCCCGAGAAAACCGCCGATGACAGCGCCGCGGGTCGTGCAGTCTTTCCACAAGACTGACATGAACAACACCGGGAAGTTGGCCGATGCCGCGATCGCGAACGCCAGGGACACCATGAACGCAACGTTCTGTTTCTCGAACACGATACCCAGCAACACGGCCAGGATTCCCAGCGTCACCGTGGTCATGCGCGAAACCCGCAACTCGGAAGCGCCGTCGGCCTTGCCACCTTTGATAGCCGTCGCGTACAGGTCGTGTGACACTGCTGACGCACCCGACAGCGTGAGACCGGCAACGACCGCCAGGATGGTGGCGAATGCCACGGCCGAGATGAAGCCGAGAAACACATTGCCACCCACCGCGTTGGCCAGGTGCACCGCCGCCATATTGCTGCCGCCCTTGAGCGCACCTGTGGCATCGAGGAACTCCGGGTTGGTCAGCACGAAGGTGATTGCGCCGAAACCGATGATGAAGGTCAGCAGGTAGAAATAGCCGATCCATCCGGTCGCCCACATCACCGACTTGCGCGCTTCCTTCGCGCTCGGAACCGTGAAAAAACGCATCAGGATGTGCGGCAGGCCGGCCGTGCCGAACATCAGCGCCATGCCGAACGAGATTGCCGAGACCGGGTCCTTGACGAAGTTGCCCGGTCCCATGATCGACTGACCAGCAGCCGCCGCTTCCGCCGACGGCTCGCCCGCGGCTGTGGCCAGGCCGGCTTTGATCTCGACCGCTTTGGCAAACATCGCCTCCAGGCTGAAGCCGAAATTCAGCAGCACCATGAAAGCCATGAAGGTTGCGCCGCCCAGCAGCATGCAGGCTTTGATGATCTGCACCCAGGTGGTTGCTGTCATGCCGCCGAACAACACGTAGACCATCATCAGCACGCCGACGATGACAACCGCCATCCAGTAGTCAAGACCGAACAGGAGCTTGATCAACTGGCCGGCGCCAACCATCTGCGCGATCAGGTAGAATGCCACCACCACCAGCGTGCCAGAGGCTGCGAAGATGCGGATCGGCACCTGCTTGAACCGAAACGCGGCGACATCGGCGAAGGTGAACTTGCCGAGGTTGCGCAGGCGCTCGGCCATCAGGAACGTGATCACCGGCCAGCCGACCAAAAAGCCGATCGAATAGATGAGGCCGTCGTAGCCACTGGCCATCACCGCTGCCGAAATTCCCAGGAACGATGCCGCAGACATGTAGTCACCGGCAATCGCCAGACCGTTCTGGAAACCCGTAATGCCCCCGCCCGCTGTATAAAAATCTGCCGCCGACTTGGTTCGGGCCGCTGCCCATTTCGTGATGAACAGCGTGAACAACACAAAAACGCCGAACATGCAGATTGCCGTCCAATTGATCGCCTGCTTCTGCGCCTGGCCGTCATCCGGGCCGGCGGCATACACCGATGCAGCAACAGCAAACAGCGCAGCCACGGTCAGCCCGGAACGCACTGCATTGAGATACTTGCGATGCAAGCCGATCATTTCAGCAACTCTTTGGCAAGAGCGTCGGACAACGCATCGAACTCGCGGTTGGCGCGATTCACGTAGTAAGCGGTGATCACGATCGTGAACACGATGATGCCAAAGCCGATCGGAATGCCCACGGTCATCACGCCGGCGCCAAGTTTCTGTGACAGAAAGCTCTTATTAAACGCCACCAGCAGAATGAAGCCGTAGTAGGCGATCATCATCACCAGGGTCAGCCACCAGCCGAAGCGGGTTCGCTTGGCTTTCAGCGCCTGATAGTTCGGATTGTTCACAATTCGCGTGACCAACTCAGTATCCACGGTGCTTCCTCGAAGTCATTGGTTCGACACCGATTTCCGAACCTGCAAAGATGCGTACATCGCTCGCGTACACGGTCCTTATGCGCGACCAACTGCGCAACACCGTGCCCGCAGCGACCTGCATACGGACTTCCAGTGGGCGCTATCGCTTGATCAGCGGCGAGGCACCCACGACGGCATTGTCACTTGAACGTGGCTGTGCTGCAAGAACACGACGATTTCTAAGCGCCGCTACCCCCGCCATCAGTTCCCCATCGACGTGATCAGCCAATGTGTTTGGCTGTGTTCGCTTCAGCCTGAGTTATCGCGGTGTCGAGCTCATGATGGCTGAACGCGATCTCACCGTTAGCTTCGAAACCGTGCGTCGGTAGTGCGACAAGGTTGGACGCGCATATTCCAAACGACTGCGTCGGTGCCGCGGGCCAGTCGGAGGTACCCGGCACCTGGATGAGGTGTACCTGACAATCAACGGTCAGTTCCAATACCTGTGGCGTGCCGTTGATCAAGAAGGGCAGGTCATCGATATTCTGGCGCAGAACCGGAGAGACTCCATTGCGGCCGAGCAATCCCGTCAACGGCATGTACTTATCCTACCCCCGCCTCTTTTAGCACTTGTCCCGTGTACGACCGCTTGGACCTTGCAATCTCCTTTGGCGGTCCCTCTGCGACAATCTCACCACCTCTATCGCCACCCTCCGGCCCGAGATCAATGACCCAATCCGCATTCTTAATGACGTCGAGATTGTGTTCGATCACTACCACGGTGTTGCCGGCTTCGACCAATCGATCCAACACATCCAGCAACCGCTGCACATCGGCGAAATGAAGGCCGGTCGTCGGTTCATCCAAGATATACATCGTGCGTCCGGTCGGACGTTTCGACAGTTCGCGCGAGAGTTTGACTCGTTGCGCCTCGCCCCCGGACAGCGTCGTAGCAGACTGGCCAAGTTTCACGTAGTGCAATCCGACATCATGCAAGGTGTCGAGCTTCCGCTTGATGAAAGGAATGTGCTCGAAGAACTCCACGGCATCGTCCACCGTCATATTCAACACGTCGGCGATGCTCTTCCCCTTATGGTGGATCTCCATCGTCTCGCGGTTGTACCGTTGGCCCTTGCAAACCTCACAGGTCACGTAGACATCCGGCAGGAAATGCATCTCGATCTTGATCAACCCATCGCCCTGGCAGGCCTCACAGCGACCGCCCTTCACATTGAAACTATAGCGGCCGGGTTTGTAACCCCGAACGCGGGACTCGGGCAGACTGGAGTAGAGATCCCGGATGAAACTGAACAGACCTGTATAGGTCGCCGGATTCGAGCGTGGAGTCCGGCCGATCGGGGACTGATCGATGTCGATTACTTTATCCAGTGCGTTGGCGCCCAAGAGTTCCTTGCAGCCATCGATCTTCGGTTTTTTGTGATAGAGCAACTGGGAGAGGGAATGGAAGAGCACCTCAAGAACCAGCGTACTCTTTCCGGACCCCGACACGCCGGTCACACAGGTGAGCAGGCCGAGTGGAATCTTGGCGGTCATCCCCTTGAGATTGTGTTTCGTGGCTCCCACGATGGACAATAACCCTTTAGCCTTGCGCTGGCGGCGAGGAAGGCTGACCATTTGCGTGCCGCGGAGATACTGGCCCGTCAGAGAGTCGGGATTCCCTATGACGTCATTCGGCGTGCCCTGGGCAATAACCCGCCCCCCCTGCGTCCCGGCGCCAGGCCCCATATCCAGCAGATGGTCCGCCGCCATCATGGTTTCTGCATCGTGCTCGACCACCACCACTGTGTTGCCCAGGTCGCGCAGGCGAAGCAAGGTCTGGAGCAGGCGCCGATTATCCCGCTGATGGAGACCGATCGACGGCTCGTCGAGGATGTAGAGGACGCCGACGAGGCCGGAACCGATTTGCGTGGCGAGCCTGATGCGTTGGCCTTCTCCACCGGACAAGGTGGCGGCCGCCCGATCCAACGTCAGGTAATCCAGACCGACGTTGACGAGAAACCCGAGCCGCTCGCGAATCTCTTTCAAGATGCGATGGGCAATCACCAGTTCGCGCTCCGTGAATTTCAACGAACTGAAGAAGTCGGCCGCAGCGCGCACGGAGAGATGCGTCACCTCCGCGATCGACCGTGTGGCTACCTTGACGGACAGGCTTTCAGGCCGCAGCCTCGCGCCCTTGCAGAGATCGCAAAGTTCAAGCAACGTGAGGTCTTCATCGTCTGGACAGCCGGGTGTCATGGCGTAGCCGATGCCATCGCAAGCCGGACAGGCTCCGTGCGGACTGTTGAACGAAAAGACGCGCGGCGTGATTTCCGGATAACTGACGCCGCAGCGGATGCAAGCGAGCTTCTCGCTATAGAGTGACGCTTTCCCGTTTCCCGTCAGCACCGCGACCAGCCCCCCGGCGAGTTTCAACGAGGTCTCCACCGAATCGGCCAACCGCCGCGTCAACGCCTCGCTCGGTTTCATCACCAGCCGATCGACCACGATTTCGATCGTGTGTTTCTTCTGTTTATCGAGCGAGATATCCTCGCCCAACTCAACCAGCTGACCATCGACCCTGGCTCGGACGTAGCCGGCCCGGCGCATGTCGAGGAGTTCTTTTCGATACTCTCCCTTCCTGCCGCGGACGATCGGGGCCAATATCTGAAAGCTGCTCCCCTCCGGCAGCAGGCCAATGGCGTCGACCATCTGCTGCACAGTCTGCGCCGTGATTTCCTCGCCGCACTGAAAGCAGGAGGGCCGTCCGACCCGGGCAAAGAGGAGACGGAGATAGTCATAAATCTCCGTCACGGTTCCGACCGTGGAACGGGGATTGTGGCTGGCACTCTTTTGCTCGATGGAAATGGCGGGAGAAAGCCCTTCGATCGAATCGACGTCGGGCTTGCCCATCTGCTCGAGGAACTGACGGGCATAGGCCGAGAGTGACTCGACGTACCGTCGTTGCCCCTCGGCATAGATCGTGTCGAAGGCCAGAGACGACTTGCCCGACCCGCTCAGCCCCGTGATCACGACGAGCTGGTCGCGTGGGATCGTCACGTCGATATTCTTGAGATTGTGCTCCCGCGCCCCTTTAATGATGATCGAGTTATGCATCAGGGGCGGGATTATAGCACGCGAGCCTGGTCGCCTTGACAAACCCGGAAGGCAGGTGCTACCACGCTCTCATGGTGCACGTGGATACACCACCCGTTCAGAAGGGAGCCGACTCCCCAGCGGCTCCGCTCGCCGTATCGACTTGGTCGGGCCAAGCCCGGGAACAAGCCGTTCAACGGATGTTCACCGCGATCGCCGGCGCCTATGATCTCAACAACACGCTGCTGAGTTTTGGACTTCACCACCGGTGGAAAAAAATTACTGCCTCCTATGTCCCCGTCACCATAAAAGGCCGGGCACTCGACGTCGGAGCCGGCACAGCCGATCTCGCGCTCTTGATCGAACCCCGTATGGGAACCAACGGCCGCGTCATTGCCTCCGACCTGAACCACGCCATGCTCGTCGAGGGGGTGAAGAAAATCACCGGGCGAGGCCTGAGGCGACGGATCACCTGTCTCGAAGCCAATGCCGAACATCTGGGATTTCCCAATGGGACCTTCCATGCCGTGACCACAGGGTTTTGCATGAGGAACGTCGGCAATCTTCGGCAAGCGGTCACGGAAATTCACCGTATTTTGCAACCAGGCGGGCGGTTTGTGTGCCTGGAGTTTTCCCGACCCGTCTTTGGTTGGCTGCGGGCACTGTACGATTGGTACTCGTTCCGGCTTCTTCCCTGGATTGGAACGAAAGTGGCGCATGACACGACCGGCGTCTACGAATATCTCCCTGCCTCCATTCGGAACTTCCCGGACCAGGAACGATTGAAACAGATGCTCCTCGACGCAGGCTTTCGTCAGGTCACGTATCGCAACCTGACCGGCGGGATCGTGGCGATACATGTGGCGGTCAAATGAAGTGCTGAGTCCTGAGTGCTAGGTGCTGAGCGAAATGAAAAGGGTTGAACGCTTTGAAGACCTCGTCGCGTGGCAGAAGGCAAGGGTGTTGGCACAAACCGTCCATAAGATGACCAGGGAATGCACGTTCGCGAAAGACATCGGCTTATCCAGTCAAGTTCAACGTGCTGCAGTATCCATCATGGCTAATATTGCAGAGGGCTTTGAACGAAATCGCCCTGGAGAATTCCATCAGTTTTTGTCCGTTGCAAAAGGCTCCTGTGCCGAGGTTCGCTCTCACCTCTACGCCGCACATGATGCTGGATACCTCGAACAAGGTCGCTTCGCAGAATTACTCGTTCAGGCTGAAGAAGTGGGACGGATTATCGGAGGGCTAAGAGTTTCCGTCGCGGGCCAAAAGAGGCAACTCCGCGACAGCAATGGCTCTCCTTCATCAACTCAGCACTCAGCACAAAGCACTCAGCACTAATGGAATCGATTCTCTACATCTTTCTCCCCTGCAAGAAGGTCTATCCCATTGGTGTGACCTATCTCGCTGATTTTATTCATCGGCGCAAGCCGGACGTGCGGCAGCGCATCCTCGATCTGTCCCTCTTTCCCGAAGCCCAACGGAGCCGCGCGGTCCGCGATGCCGCAACCGAGTTCAAGCCGGACCTCGTCTGTTTCTCCTGGCGCGACATTCAGATCTTTTCCCCGCATGAGGGAGACTCCTCGCTGGAACATGCGTTTAATTTCTACTTCGCGAGCAATCCACTCAAGCGGATCGTCGCCTCGTTTGCGGGGATGCAACAGCTCTACCGCTACTACAGTCATATCCGGGCGGCACTCTCCTACCCCTGGTTGATCGCGAAGGAGTTCCCGAAGGCGCAGATCATGATCGGCGGGGGAGCCTTTACCGCCTTTGCCGATCAGCTCATCCAGAAACTCCCGGAAGGCATCATCGGGATTCTTGGGGAAGGTGAAGATGCCATCCTCAAGGTCATTGAAGGCCAGTCGCTGGAGAACGAGCGCTACATCCTCCGTGAGGGAAAGACCATTCGAAAGGGCCAGCAGGGCGCACCCGCCCTGCTCGATGCGCTCACCGTCGACTTGCCCTACCTGACCTCGATCTTCCCGCAATATCAAGAATATCTGGGTGAATCCATCGGGGTCCAGTCGAAGCGAGGCTGCCCCTACGACTGCGCTTTCTGCCTCTACCCGTACATTGAAGGGAAGCGGGTCCGTTATCGGCCACCCTCCATGGTCGTCAAGGATATCTCTCAGCACTACCATCAATGGGGCGCCAGGCGTTTCTGGTTCACGGATGCCCAGTTCATTACCGGGAAAGAAGCCTATCCCCAATGCACCGAGATCCTTGAACGAATTCTTGCCGAGAAGTTGGAGATCGAGTGGTCCGGCTATATTCGGACATCGCTCATCACCCCGGAGTTGGCAAAACTCATGGTCCGGTCCGGCGTCGGCGATCTCGAGGTCGCCATTACGTCGGGCTCCCAAGTGGTGCTGAACAACCTCCACATGGGATTCAAGCTTGAGCGGCTGTACGATGGCTGTCGCTATCTGGCAGAAGCGGGATTCAAGGGGAAGGTCATCCTCAACTACTCGTTGAACAGTCCAAAAGAAACCGAGGAGTCCTTGCTCCAAAGCGTGGAGTCCTACAAGGTGGTCGCCTCGATCCTGGGTGAGGAGCGCGTCTTCCCCCTCATGTTCTTTTTGGGAATTCAGCCGAACACCGATCTGGAACAACGGCTGTTGGAAGAGGGGTACCTCTCGGCCGGCTATAACCCTCTGATGCTGACTCCGACGAGTATCAGAAAGCTCCTCTATAACCCGGCGCCGCTGAACTCGTTCATCGCCAAGGCCTGCCTCCGGGCCTGGGAACGGAAAGAGGGAAGCCGGGACCCACGGAAGTGGACGGGGTCCCTATCCCAGGCCCCAAAAGAATCAGGCCCCTATGCCGACAAGAGTTTGATACGAGGGATCGAAGGGAATTCTGGACGCGATGCCCTTCTGTCCCTGGAAGAAATCCTCCGCTCCCGACACTCGCTTCGCTCCGCAAAGGGTTCCGGCGAAAAATCCGTCGTGACCCCTGCGGGCTAGCCCACGTCGACGCCTTGCATTCGAATTCAGACCGGTGCTAGCATGCACATTCTTTGAGGTTGGTGAAGTACGTCAACCGTTTGGAAATTTTGACAATTACTCTCGTTCGCCCTGGCCTGGAGGGCATCTTGAGGAGACATCTCGATGTATAAGACGATCTATGTCCCGGTCGATAACTCCGACCATTCCAACACAGCCGTCGACGTCGCGGTTCACTTCGCCAAAGCCTTCGGCTCGAAGATCGTGGGCAGCCACGTCTATGCGGCCAAAATGCATGACAAGCGCTTCAAACAGATGGAAGCGGGCTTGCCCGAAGAGTACCACGATGAAAAAGAGCTCGACCGACAGCGCCAAATCCATGATTCGCTGATTACCCGTGGTCTCCAGATCATCACCGACTCCTACCTCGACTACGTCGATAAGAAATGCGCGGAAAACAACCTGCCGATCGAGCGTCGCTCGCTCGAAGGCCGGAACTGGAAGGTGTTGGCTGAAGACATCAATACCAATGCCTACGACCTGGTGATCATGGGTGCCTTGGGTGTCGGCGCAGTGAAGGACAGCGTGATCGGCAGCAACACCGAGCGCGTGCTTCGTCGAGTGCGGAATTCGGACATGCTGATTATCAAGCAAACCCAGCCCATGACCGGCGGGAGAATCGTGGTGGCTGTGGACGGCAGCCCCTATTCCTTCGGCGGACTCATGACCGGCCTGACGCTGGGCAAGGCCTTCAACATGCCGGTCGAAGCCATCTCGGCCTTCGATCCCTATTTCCACTATGCCGCCTTTCATAGCATCTCAGGTGTCCTCAACGAGGAAGCCGGCAAAGTGTTCCGCTTCAAGGAGCAGGAAAAGCTACACGAAGAAATCATCGACAGCGGCCTCGCGAAGATCTACCAGTCGCACCTCGACATCTGCCGCGAGATCGCTCAGGCCGAGCAAACCGACGTCAAGACCACCCTGCTGGACGGCAAGGCCTTCGAAAAGATCATTCAATACGTGCGCAAGGATATCCCGGCATTGCTGATCGTCGGACGGATCGGTGTGCACAGCGACGAGGATATGGACATCGGCAGCAACACGGAAAATCTCTTGCGGTCCGCGCCCTGCAATATCCTGGTGTCGAACCGGAAATACGTGCCGCCGATCGATACGCTGGCGGAATACACCATCGCCTGGACTGAAGAAGCCCTCCGCCGGATGGAAAAGATCCCCGTATTTGCCAGAGGCGTCGCTAAGACCGCGATTCACCGCTACGCCATCGAGAAGGGCCATACCATCATCAGTAACACCGTCGTTGACTCAGCTGTGGGACATATCTTGCCCAAGGGCGCGATGGACGCCATGCACGCGCTGGGTGGCAGCCTGGACGCCGCCGGCATCGACCGCGACAAGATGCAGGCTGACGAGTCTGTGCTGAAGGATCTCATGGGCTCGACGCTCAGCGGCATGATGACCGAGATCGTGGAAGAAAAGCCGAAAGTGAGTGCAGCTACCCAGGCCTATTTGGACCGGATGACTCAGAATTACTTCGTCTGTGACGGCTGCGGCTACATCGGCAAGGGCGAGACGCCCGTGAAGTGCCCTGTCTGCGCCGCCGGAGGTGATCGCTTCAAACTGGTCGACAAGAAGCTTTTTGAAGCGGCGGCGCACGCGGAAGGGGTCCTCGAAACCGACCTGGCCTACGATGACGTCCCCATGCAATGGACGAAAGATGCCAAAGAGGGAATCCGCGCAGTCCCAGCCGGTTTCCAACGCCGGCGCGCCAAGGCCAAAATCGAGAAGACCGCCCGCAAACTCGGCATGACCACGATCACGCTGGAGTATGCCGCACCCATGATTCAGGAAGCGGCTTCAGAGGACTATACCCCGATCTTCGCGAACAAGGGAACCGGCGCCTCGACCGAAGCGCAGGCTACCGTAGCCGCTGCAACGAACGGCGCCACTGACGAGACCGCCTCGCACGAGAACGGTCGTGGGAACGGGAATGGCCACACGGAGGAACCTGTCCCTGCCACTCCCTATACCTGGACGCCGGAAGCTCAACTACGGCTCGAACGGGCTCCTGAGGGATTCATGCGCGAGTGTACGCGTGCCCTCATCGAAAAACATGCCGATAAGATCGGCGTCATAGTCATCACGGCCGAAGTGGCTCATGAGGGTATCGAACAAGCCAAGGACTACATGGCGGAAGCCATGAAAACCGGCAACCTGAAGGACATGATCGCGAACCTGACCGGCAAAGGAACTTCATAACAAGTGCTGAGTTATGAGTGCTGAGTTCTGAGTTGTCCCCTGAGCCATACACTTCGTTTCAACTGAACAGCTCAGAACTTAAAACTCAGAACTCATAACTGGAGCATTCGTGCGTGGGTAAATCACTGCCGGTTTTGAATATCCCTTCCATTGCGGGCACGTTCGGCTCCATCCAGCAACAGGTGTCGCAGTTCTTTACTCCGTCATCCACGGCTCCTGCGCCGCACGATGGCCGAACCGTCGACGACTTCAAACCCTATCTCATTGCCCTCAACCTCACGAAGCGCTGCAATCTCAAGTGCGACCATTGCTATCTCGACGCGACGACGAAGTCCGCCGGCGGAGACGACGAACTCTCGACCGAAGAATGTTACAAACTCATCGATCAGATTGCCCAGGTCAACAAGGGCTGCCTCCTCGTGATCACGGGCGGCGAACCGCTCGTCCGCCCTGACATCCTTGACATCGCGCGCCATGCCGTGAAACTCGGGTTCATGGTGGTGTTCGGGACCAACGGCATGTTGATCAATGACCGGATGGCGAAGGACCTGGTCGAGATCGGTGTGATGGGCATGGGGATCAGCATCGATTCGCTCGATCCCCAGAAACACAATCGCTTCCGTGGAGTGCCCGGTGCGTGGGAAGCCGCACTCGCCGGTATCGAGGCCTGCAAGAGGAACGGGTTGGCCTTCCAAGTGCACTTCAGCGCGCAGCCCATGAATTACCAGGAACTGCCCTCGGTGATCGATTGGGCGCACCAGCTTGGCGCCAAGGTGCTCAATGTCTTCTTCATGGTCTGCACCGGCCGCGGCGAAGAACTCACCGACATCACCCCGACCCAGTACGAAGAGGTGCTTGGCTACCTGGTCAACTGTCAGGATAATTACAAGGGAATGCTCGTCCGAGCCCGCTGTGCGCCGCATTTCAAACGGCTTGCGTACGAGAAAGATCCGAACTCCCCTATTACCAAAGCGACGGGGTATATGGGGGGCGGATGCCTCGCCGGCACCAACTACGCGCGTGTGACCCCTAATGGCGAGTTGACCCCTTGCCCCTACATGCCGCTGTCTGCTGGAAATATCCGTGAGACAAGCTTCGTCGATCTGTGGGAAAAGTCCGATGTCTTCAATTCCTTCCGCTATCCGCACCTTAAAGGTAAATGCGGTGATTGTGAATACACGGACATCTGCGGCGGCTGCCGCGCACGCCCCTACGTCGATCACGGCGACTGGCTGGACGAAGATCAATGGTGTCTCTACACCCCGAAGGGTGGCGAGAAGATCAAAGTCGCATTCAATACGCCGGAAGAAAACCACGTGGCATGGGATGAGGACTCAGAAACACGACTCAACCGGATTCCCTATTTCTTGCGCGCTATGGTGAAAAAAGGCGTTGAAAAGCACGCGCGCGAGAATGGCATCCCCCTGATTACCATTGAGTTGATGGAAGAACTCCGCAAGAAACGATTTGGCAACGACGCACCGGTCTTCAAATTTTGACGTTCACGCCTAACTGTTATCGGAATGGACGCGCTTCAAAGCCTCGTCACTGACCTTAATACGCTGATCCCGATCATCAATCATTGGCTTCACTTGATGTCGGCGGTCATCTGGATCGGCGGACTCGCGTTCCTCGTCATGGCTGTGACCCCGGGGCTGAAGAAGG
>DASQFV010000233.1:0-17973 GCA_035632975.1 Nitrospiraceae bacterium | reverse complement strand
TGTCGTACTTTTGCCAGTTCGCTGAGTGAAAGGCTGGGGCCTGAAGGGATTTCATGAACTTCTCCACTGTGAGAATGGACAACAGTGTGTCAATCTCTTCGCGTCCCCACATGGTAAGAAACACAACATCGAAGTGTTCATCCACCCACTTGATCCACGTCTTCAAACCTGGCCGGAGCTGGAATTCACCAGCGTAATCGCCGTAGAGCACACCATCAATAGCATGATATAAAAGGGGCTTGTTCAAGTTGGCCTCCTGACGCCCGTGGGAAGGTCTCAATTACAGTGCGTGTGCTGAAAGAACTTGTCACACAGGATTCCACTGCCACTCTTGAGCACCTGCGAAGCTGAAAACATTCGCAGTTCATCCTAGCACGCCCGCTAATACAGTCATTGTAAATCGTTTCATGTTCCTCTTCCTTTGAGGTAGGGGCCACTCTCCTGGCCCCTTTGCTGCGGCGTCTCCTTCGGATGTTCGTCACATCCCGTGGAAGACACCCATCCTACCACGCTCCCTCTCGGTGGCCGACTTGCCGTTTCAGTCTTTTCATTTCGTTGAGTTTGTCGTGTGAGCTGGATACACTGCCGGCGGTGGCCGGGTCACTTCTTCTAGCAGGCTGCGGAAAAACTATGCGGGCATGCCACAACGTCGATGGTCCGCACGTCTGAGACAAGGCCGGTCTGTCTGGTCCATCCGGGTAGTCGAATGCAACCAAACAAACGAGACAGACCGAACAGACCAAATGAACAAGACAAGTTGGCGGACTTTCTCAGCATTCTGCTAGAACGCTACGGCGATGGAGACAGCAATGCGTGGACAACAGACGATCTTGTGGATTGGGATCAGCTTCATGACAGGGGTAGTCGGTCTTGGGGCGGCGGAGCCACAGCCCTCGAAGGGCGGGCAGGCGGTTTTGTCGGTCGAGGCGAGTCGAGGACTGGATGGGGCTCCGATGGTCCCCATCCCTGCCGGTCCATTCACCGTGGGTAGTAACGACGGCCTCCCAAACGAGCGGCCCGAACACACCGTGACGATTGATGCCTACTATATCGATCGGTATGAAGTCACACTCAGCCTCTATCGGAAGTTTCTGGAAGCGGGGAAACACGAATCTCCTCCGACATGGGACGATGAGGCGGCGACGACGGTTGGAGATCGGCCGGCCATTGGGATGAGATGGGAATCGGCAGCCGCGTATTGCCAATGGGTGGGGAAACGGCTTCCGACGGAGGCTGAATGGGAGAAGGCGGCACGGGGGACCGACGGGCGCCGGTATCCCTGGGGGGATATGCAGCCGTTCGTCGACATTGCCAACTATAACCGAGGAATGTGGGTCAGTGAAGCTATCACGTTGGTGGCGGTCACCAGCGGTCTCGCGGGAATGAGCGTGCGGCATGGGCTCAAAGAGGGCGGAAGGAGTCCGTTCGGCGTCTCGCATATGGCGGGGAACGCGGCAGAATGGGTGGCGGACTGGTATGAGCGCGACTATTATCAAAAGAGTCCTGGGAGGAACCCACCCGGCCCGGCTACTGGTGAGAAGCGCGTGCTGCGAGGTGGGTCATGGGCGGATTTGCCGTCTGCTTTGCGTGTGACGGCGCGGTTCTCAGCTGAGCCGGATTTCGAGGATCGGACGATCGGATTTCGCTGTGCCATGAATATGACGAAGTGAGTGTTGCCGGAGTTTTCCGGCGACCGGTTCCATGCCTGAACGATTTGTCACACCCCTCATCGTGATTGCGCTGCTACTGGGGACGTGGTTGGCCCTCCGTTCCATCAATTCCTCCTCGGTGACGCCGGCGCCTGTCTCATCTGTGGTAGCGCTTGCCCCTGACATGGTTCCGCTGGTTACCGGAGACGAGCCGATCACAGAGATCTTTACGAGAGCCGGCTGCGCTGTGTGCCACACCGTTCCGGGTATTCCGGGGGCCGATGGGCGCATAGGGCCGCCCCTCTTGTTAGGCACCACCGGGCCTGCGCGATTGGCTGATCCGGCTTACCGGGGCCACGCGAGGACGGTGCATGATTATGTGATCGAATCGGTCCTTGAACCGGGAGTGTTCGTCGTGCAGGGATATCCAGCCGGCACGATGCCGATATGGTATGGTGCGAAACTCAGCGCCCTCGCGCTGGAGAAGATTGCGTCGTATCTTGAGCGACAAGGGATTACTGCGGCTGAGTAACCCCCATTATTCATGACGGTTCGTCGCGAAATCGCGCAACCGCGTTGCGAGACAGGCACGCGGAGCCGCGAAGGACCGACGCGTACTTGAAACAGTACGTTGAGTGACTGGGCGTGGGTGGTGAGGGAGGGCTATCGTTTACGTAGGGGGGTCACGTTTCCTGCGGCCCCCGCCTGGATCTTGAAAGCACCGGTCGTGTGGTGACCTGGTTTTTTGTCGAGGAGTGCGTTGATCGCATCGTCCCCTTTCATACCTTCGAGCTTGATCTTGAGCCGAAGATTATTGGCGCTATCGGCATTGATCAAGGCTTGCTCGAGCGAGATCCGCTCTTCCTTATACAGTTGGAATAAGACGTGGTCGAACGTCTGACAACCTTCATCCACGCCTTGTTCCATCGCTTCTTTGAGCAAATCGATTTCTGCCTTCTTGATGAGATCCTTAACGCGGGGCGTGTCGAGCATGATTTCCAGTGCCGGGGCCCGCTTTCCGTCGACGGATGGTATGAGCCGCTGAGAGATGATGGCGCGAAGATTGAGAGACAACTGGAGATAGATCTGTGCATGCCGCTCTACCGGGAAAAAATTCATGATGCGCTCGATGGCCTGGTTCGCGTTGTTCGAGTGTAGGGTGCCGATGCAGAGGTGCCCGGTTTCCGCGAAGGTGATCGCGGCTTCCATCGTTTCCGTGTCCCGGACTTCGCCGATCAGAATCACATCCGGCGCCTGTCGCAGTGTATTCTTGAGTGCATTTTGAAATGAGAGCGTGTCGAAGCCCACTTCTCGCTGCGTAATGAGCGATCGCTTATGATTGTGGACGAACTCAATCGGATCTTCCACCGTGACGATATGGCCGGGATGGATGGTGTTACGGTGGTCGATCATGGCCGCGAGGGTCGTGGATTTTCCGGATCCGGTGGCTCCGACTACCAGCACCAACCCGCGCTTCGTCATGGCGATGTCCTTCACAATCGGAGGCAAGCCCAGCTGCTCGACAGTTTGGATCTCGGCTTTGATATGCCGAAAGACCAAGCCCACGTTCCCTCGCTGCCGAAAAATATTGACACGGAAACGGCCGAGCTCCTTATAGTAGAGGGCCAGGTTCATTTCCATTTTTTCTTCGAATTCCCCACGCTGCTGACCACGCATCAGCGCCAGCGCGAGGGCTTCGAGTTGTTCATTGGTAAGCGGCGGCGAGGAGGTTTGTTGCGTCGAGCCGTGAACCCGATAGGCGGGCGCCGAATCGACGGTCAGGTACAGGTCTGACGCTTCTTGATCCACCATGACTTTCAAGAGACTGCGAACATCCATCTCTGCCCCCGTTTCTTTCTGCCAGGTACCTTAGGCCGCGCCACCCATCGGGACTCCAAACAGATTGGGACTCATGCTGCGCGATTGGGCTTCGCCCTTCGTGACGACTCCACGGGTCGCTAAATCGAATAGCGCCATGTCCATCGTTTGCATGCCGTCTTTCTGACTGGCCTGCATGACCCCGGGAATCTGGTGCAACTTACCCTCTCGGATGAGATTGCGAACCGCGGTTGTGGCGACCAGGATTTCGAGGGCGGCGACACGCCCGCCTGATTTTTTCTTCAGCAGGGTTTGCGTGATGACCGCTTCCAAGGCTTCTGCGAGCTGTGTGCGAATCTGGGACTGTTGGTTTGGGGGAAAGGCGTCGATGATGCGGTCGACGGTTTTCGGCGCGCTGGAGGTGTGGAGTGTGCCAAAGACCAAGTGGCCCGTTTCCGCAGCAGTCAACGCGAGCTGGATGGTTTCCAGGTCGCGCATTTCACCCACGAGGATGATGTCCGGGTCTTCGCGGAGGGAGGCTCGCAGCGCGTTCGCGAACGACAGGGTATGGACACCCATCTCCCGCTGATTCACGAGACATTTTTTTGACTTGTGGATGAATTCGATCGGATCTTCGATTGTGATAATGTGGCCTTCGAACGTGTTGTTCAAATAATCGACCATGGAGGCCAGCGTCGTCGATTTACCAGACCCGGTTGGGCCGGTCACAAGGATCAGCCCCTTCTCCCGATCGCAGAGCTGCCGCACGACCGGAGGCATGCCGAGTTTTTCCATCGGAATGATCGTGGTGGGAATGTTTCGGAAGCAGGCGCCAAGCCCGCGGTTTTGGATGAAGACATTGACGCGGAATCGGGCAATGTCGCCCAGTTCAAAAGAAAAATCACACTCGCGCTTTTCCTCGAAATTCTTCCGCTGGGTATCGCTCATCATGTCATAGATCAGCGAGTGCGTTTCTTCCGTGGTCAGTGCGGGATGATCGAGTTTCTTGAGGTCCCCGTTCATACGGATCATCGGTGGCTCGCCGGCGCTGATGTGGCAATCCGACGCGCCCTCCTTTGCGGTGAAGGTCAGAAGCTTCGAAATATCCATGAACAGGACTCCTCGGTAAGAAAGGGAAGTGCGCTGTTGGTCTGTCGGACCTCAAGGCGACTTGAGTGCATAATGCCACAGGGTGATGAGAAAGCAAGGAAATAGCCGGAAGCGGCTGCGTAAATTTTTCGGTGGTTTTTTACTGTAGATTAAGAAAGGGCTTCGATCAGATTAGTCCCGCCGCATGCCCCGCGCGTTGAAATACGGTAAGGGCGTAATCGATGTGGCTGGGGGTGTGCTCGGATGTTACCGTGACGCGGATGCGGCTGGTGTCGTCCGGAACGGTAGGAGGACGAATCGCCGGAGCATACACGCCTTCTGTGAACAGGTGTTCGGCAAACCTGAGTGCGCTTTCAGCATTGCCGACGAGGATCGGCATGATCGGACTGACGCTGGGGGACAGGCTGAATCCCAATTGTATCAATCCTGAGAATAACCGTTCGCGGTTGGCCCACAAGCGCGCACGGCGTTCCGGCTCTCGTTGTATGACTCGTAACGCTGCCGTGACGGCAGCAGCCGAACTTGGTGGAGGCGCCGTGGTAAAGATGAAGGACCGGCTCGTGTTCATAAGATACCGTATCAATGTCGAGGGGCCAGCCAGGTAGGCGCCGCTGCTGCCGAAGGCTTTGCCCAGGGTCCCCATCTGCAACGGGATCTGTGTATCGAGGCCGAAATGTTCGGCCGTTCCTCGTCCATGCGGTCCCATTACGCCCGTGCCATGGGCATCATCGATGTAGAGGTCGGCCTCATAGTCCTGGGCTAACCGACTGAGTTCGGGCAACGGCGCGAGGTCTCCATCCATACTGAACAGGCCGTCGGTCACAATCAGAGTACGTCGCCCCCGGCGTCTCCTGGCCAGAAGGGACTGGAGGTGGCTAGTATCGTTGTGGCGATAGATTCGAAAGTCGGCTGCGCTTAGACGGCAGCCGTCGATCAGGCTGGCATGGCACAAGCGATCGGCCAGGATCAATCCGCCTTGTTCGATCAGTGCAGGGATGGTCCCAATGTTGGCAAGGTAGCCGGAGCTAAAAGTCAGCGCGGCTTCGGTTCCTTTGAACTGTGCCAGGGCAGATTCTAGCTCTTGATGCGGTGGCAAAGAACCTGAGATTAACCGGGAAGCTCCAGTCCCGGCTCCAAACCGTTGTGTCGCCTCGGCGGCGGACTGAATCACTTCCGGATGCATGGCTAGTCCCAAATAGTCGTTCGAGGCGAGCAGGAGGATCTGGCGTCCTGCCATCTCCACCACCGGGCCGATGCCGGAATGGAGCGGAGTGAGGCGCCTGGTCAGATGCCGCGCAGCCAATTCGTCTAGTCGTTTTTCAAACATGTGAAGTGGTCCGTCTTTAAAGATGGGAGATGATGTGCCTTCTGAGAACCGATACGCAGCAGCTGCCTCATTGACAAAATCGTGACATCCTTAGTATAAGGCGCGCACACAGTTTGAGGAAGCGGGTTTACCCTCTCCGACGAATCCATTCATGAGCTACCGTATCAAGGTCCCGGCGAAAACTCTTCCGGTCGATGAAGCCCACATGCTGAGCTGGCTTGACCATACGCTGCATGGGTCACAGGATTATCTACGCCCCTTGCTGGTCGGCCTGGGAGTATTGGTGCTTGCGGCCGCCGTGGTCGGAGGGGTTTTTTATGTTGACCGCCAGGCTGCGCAGAAAGCACAAGACCTTGAACATGAGGCGATGCGCTTCTTGACCGCTCCTTCTGCCAACGATCCTCAAAAGGTTGAACACGCGCTCAAGGAAGCGATCGCGAGGTATCGGCAAATTGTCGATCAATATCCACGAACCTCCACGGCGCCGCTCGCCTTGTATTATTTGGGAAATGCGTTGGTCCAGGCCAATGAACTGAGCGCGGCTATTGAGGCCTATCAGCGATTTCTTGCATTATACAGTTCGAATCCCTCAATGGCTGGGTTGGTGCAACAACGTCTGGCCTATGTGTACTTGCACAAGGGAGACAGGGACCAGGCAGTGAAGGCACTCACCGGCATCTTGGAGACCCCCGGTACCTTGAACCGGGATCAGGCGTTATTTGAGTTGGCGCGGCTGGAAGAATCCCAATCGCGGCCTGAGGGGGCCTTGGCTCGCTATCAGGAACTGATAAAGACCTATCCGAACTCTCCCTTCACCGGTGAAGCGACGATTCGGACCAAGATCATGGATGTCAAGGAATCGCAAGACTCAACGCCTGCCTCAACGTCGCCGGTCCCGGCCATTGCTGCGCCACAGAAGGGTCCTCTCGCTCCTGCTCCCTCAGCAGGCAAGAAAAAATCATAGCAGGATGCTGAAAAAGGATAGGGAGCGGCCAGGTGCCCTTCTTGCCCGCAGAACACAGGAAGGGATGGAGCCTGATGATCTTCTGTGCCCGCGCAACGCGCGGCCTGAGAAGGCCCTCGTTGGACGCGCGCAGTGGAAGATCAATCAGCCCCCATCCCTAGAGAGAATCGAGCAAGCTTGGAGGGAGCATACATATCGTTGGATGCGCGCAGTAAAGGGCAGCCTCGGCCACTCCCTTAAAGAGAGATGAAGAGAATTAGAAAGGATTCGCTTAACGCGCGCAGTTGGGATCATCCCAGCCACCCCTTGGTAAAGGCAGTCAATGGTCGCTTGCTGCGGCCTTGCATGGGATAAGGCGTGTCCCAGGACCAAGAGTCTGTCTTGGCAGACTCTTGGTGGGAGGGTGAACTAACCGCCAGGGTTGGGCGGGTGAGAAGGTTGGCCTTTTTGAGCACCCTGCGGGAGTGTCCCGTTCTGCGGATCGCGGAGAGCGGAGATCGTCTTTAGCGGCTGATAATGAGAAAGTCGCCCGGTCGAATCGTCGGGCCGGAGAGGCTATTTTTCGTCTTGAGCGTCTTGAGCGGGATGCTAAACCGTTTCGACACTTTTCCCAGCGTGTCTCCGATGCGGACTTTATACCATCGAGAGGGCCCGGCGGTGACAAACTGAGCCTTTGCAGGAAGTTGTGGGAACTTGTAGGTCGGGATGCGGTCCAGCAGCTGCTCCACTTTCGCTTTCGTTCCCACCGGAACCTTCAGGTGATAGGTCTCGTCGCCGGGGGGTGTCGCGTCTCGCCGCAGCTCAGGATTTAAGAGCCGGAGCTCTTCATACGGAATGCCGGTGACGTTGGCGATCGCGCGAAAATGGACGGGTCGTGTGATGATCGCTTCATCAAATTGATGCGGCTCGGCAGATTCCTGAGTGAAGCCGTATCGATCGGGGTTCCTCGCGATAATGGTGGCGGCCATAAATCGTGGCACGTACTCCTTCGTCTCACGCCGAATCAATCGTGTCTTTGAAATCTCGGAAAAGCTTTCGGCCCGGGCCTTCTGGAGGGCTCGCATCACCTTGCCTTCTCCGGCATTGTAGGCAGCCATTGCGAGCGGCCAGGCACCGAAGATGTCGTAGAGATCGCGGAGGTAGCGTGCCGCAGCAACCGTTGACTTGATCGGATCCCGCCGTTCATCAACGTACTTGTCGACGCGAAGCCCATAGACCTTGGCCGTGCCCTTCATGAACTGCCAGGGGCCCGTGGCTTTGGCTCGTGAGTAGGCGTAGGGGTTGAATCCACTTTCCACCAGTGAGAGGTAGACCAGATCGCTGGGGAGGTGAAATTCCGTGAAGATTGTCTCGACAAGGGGCCGATAGCGGCTAAGTCGGAAGAGCCACTGTTCGAACCGACCGTGGATGGCCGTATTGAAGTAGCGAATGTGGGCCTGGACCGAGGAGTCCATGACGATCGGAACATTGTAGCTCGCATATTCCTTCTGATCTGCGGCACTCCGGAGCGAGTCTTGTGTCAGGCCCAGTTCAGCCGGAGGATTCAAGGCATCCGAAAACCGCGCGGTCGCCGGTGAACTTCCCGCAGGGCTCAGCTGTAAGAGGTCTTCAGCCCTCGGAACGCTGCTAGTCGTGGCTGTGGGCGGGCTGGCGGCCTCCGGTGGCGGGCCTTCGGTATCGAGCGGGACCAGATTTTCGTCAGGGTCGTCTTCCGCTGCTGCGTTCTCGTCCACAATCGTAGACGGGTCTACTGTAGCGGGCTCGGAAGGAGTTGCAGCCTGCACTACCATAATAGTAGGAGCGAAGAAGCTGAACCACATTCCGAGGAAGAGCGCCATCGGGAGGACGGCATGTCCTGGCCTGAGAGGCCTCATAGAAGCGCGGTGGCAAACGGTATCGTGTGGGTTGTTCGTCATGTTCTGAGAGCTAGACTATCGATGGCCTGCGCGCTTGTCAAGGAATTGCAGGGGGGTTGCGCCCCTCCTTTGGTAGCACAGAGGCCAGGCGCTCCGGCGTGCGCGCGAAATTGTGAGCGGAAGTCACGCCTTCATCAGCAGGAAACACGCGTGTCTACACGGTTCCTCGCCTTGACAGATTTTGGGAGGCAATGCTATCGTCCCACCATCCCGCGTAAGATTTTTCACGTTTCATCCGGTAGGAGGATCAGTCGATGCTGAAGCGGTATTTGCTGGCTCCCGGTCCGACGCCTGTGCCCCCTGAAGTGCTGCTGGCCATGGCGCGGCCCATGTTCCATCATCGTGCCCCCGAGTTCGATAAGGTGTTCGCGGAGGTCCGTGAAGGGCTCAAGTGGCTGTTCCAAACGAAAAACAACGTGCTCATGCTGGCGGCTTCCGGAACCGGAGGTATGGAAGGTTCAGTGTCTAACTTTCTCTCTCCCGGCGACAAGGCCCTTACCATTAACGGGGGGAAGTTTGGGGAACGATGGACCAAGCTTTGCAAGACGTTCGGCGCCGAGGTGACAGAAATCAAGGTGGAATGGGGGCGAGCCGTCGATCCGCGAGCGGTGGCCGATGCGCTGAAAAAAGATCCGGGAATCAAAGCGGTGTATGTGCAAGCGAGTGAAACCTCCACCGGTGTCGCGCACGACGTCAAGGCTCTTGCGGAGATCGTGAAACCCTATGGCGAGACCATTCTTGTGGTGGATGCCATTACCGCCCTCGGAGTGTTCGACATTAAGACCGATGAATGGGGGATCGATGTCGTGATTACGGGGTCGCAAAAGGCGCTGATGCTCCCGCCGGGGCTTGCATTTGTGAGCGTGAGTGATAAAGCCTGGCAGTTGGCAGAGAAGGTGAAGAACACGGCGTTCTATTTCAATTTCAAGAAAGAGCATGAGAATCAGCAGAAGAATCAGACGGCCTATACGCCGGCCGTGTCTCTCATTGTCGGCTTGCAGGAAGTGCTGAAGATGATGAAAGCGGAGGGGCTTGAAGGGGTGTTCGGCCGCCAAGCCATGCTCGCGAAGGCCATGCGTGAAGGGGTGCAGGCTTCCGGGCTGTCGCTGTTTCCAAAAGAGTCGCCCAGCGATGCCCTCACCGCTATTTTAGCGCCGGAAGGCGTTGACGGGCAGGCGATCTACAAGAACCTGCGTGTCCAATACGGCATGACGGCGGCCGGTGGGCAAGACCATTTGAAGGGGAAGATCTTCCGGCTCTCTCACATGGGCTACATGGACCGCTTCGATATCATCATGGCGGTGGCGGCCGTTGAAATGGTACTCAAAGGGCTGGGGCATCCCATAAAACTTGGAAGCGGTGTCGCAAAGGCGCAAGAAATTCTCATGGCGTAGGGGTTACGTCTCGAAATTCTTACGATAGAGCAAACACAATGGGCATGAAAATTCTCATCAGCGATAGTTTGTCGAAGCAGGGCGTGGAGCTGTTGGAAAAGGCTGGATTCACTGTGGTCCTGAAATCCAAGATGCCGAAGGAAGAGTTGTTCAAGGAGATCAAGGACGCCGATGGGCTGATCGTGCGATCCGGGACGAAAGTCACGGCGGAGTTGATCGCAGCGGCCGAGCGACTGAAAGTCGTGGGGCGGGCCGGGTCAGGGTTGGACAATGTCGACACCCCTGCAGCCACCCGTCGGGGCATCGTGGTCATGAATACGCCGGGCGGCAACACGGTCACCACTGCCGAGCACACCATGTCGCTGATTTGCGCCATGAGCCGGCGCATTCCACAAGCCACCACGTCTGTGAAGGCCGGCAAGTGGGAAAAAGAAAAATTCATGGGTGTCGAACTCTACAACAAGGTGCTCGGCATCGTCGGCGTGGGGCAAATCGGCAGCCATCTCACGAAGCTGGCGCAGGGGATCGGTATGAGCGTGGTCGCCTACGATCCCTATTTGGCCGAAGAGCGCGCGCGGGACATGGGCATCACCATGATGCCGCTGGATGAGCTCTTCAAGCGCGCCGATATCATCTCTGTCCACACGCCGTTGACGCCTGAGACCAAGGGCCTCATCAATGCGCAATCGATCTCGACGATGAAGCCGGGGGTCATGATCGTGAATTGTGCTCGCGGAGGGATTATTCATGAGGGTGATTTGTTTGAAGCCTTAAAGGTCAAGCGCGTGGCGGCCGCCGCGTTCGACGTGTTTGAAGAAGAGCCGGTGAAGGCGGATCATCCGTTGTTGACGCTGGATAATTTTATCTGTACGCCGCACATCGGAGCCCAAACGACCGAGGCGCAAGAGAATGTGGCCGTCGGCATTGCGGAGCAGATCGTAGATTATTTCACCAAGGGCATCGCCCGCGGGGCGGTCAATATCCCGTCTGTCTCTCCGGAGCTGTTACCGAGGCTCCAGCCATTCCTATCTTTGGCCGAACAGCTGGGGAAGTTGCAAACGCAGTTGTGCGAAGGCGGGCTTGAGCGCGTGACCGTCGAGTACAGTGGAGAGGTTGCAAGTTTGTCGATCGCGCCGCTCACGATCGCTGTGTTGAAGGGATTGCTGACCCCGATGATGGAAGCGCCTGTGAATTACGTGAACGCGCCGATCGTCGCGAAGGAACGTGGGATTGAAGTAAAGGAAGTGAAGAGCTCCGATGCGGGCGATTTCACCAGCTTAATTCGTGTGCGAGTGGAGGCCGGGAAGAAATCGTACCAGGTGGCCGGCACCCTCTATCACAAAAAAGATCCGCGCGTTGTGGAGATCGATCAGTTCAATGTTGAGGTGGTGCCGGAAGGACACATGCTCCTGATCCTCAACATCGATCGCCCAGGGGTGATCGGGATGGTGGGGAAGGTACTTGGCGACAACCAGATCAACATCGTCCGGATGCAATGCGCGCTCGAGAAGCGGGGAGGGAACGCGCTGCTCCTTATTGGCTCCGATGCGGCGTTCCCGAACTCGGTGCTTGAGACGATCAAATCCAGCAAGGACATTCTCTCAGTCAAAGTCGCGGCTCTGTCCTAATCCCGCGCGCCATCAATCAGGTCAGCCATGGTCTCCGCTCCTCCGAAGCCCCGCCCTTCTTCGGGACAGGTCCCGTCGTCCCGCGAGCGCTCGCTCGTCCCCGTGGGCATGGCGACGATTCTTCCTCACGCGGCGAAACAGGTCCGCCGTCTCGAAGAACAGTTGCTCACGCAAGTCAACCGTTGGGGCTACGATGAAATCATTCTTCCCACGTTCGAGTATCTCGACGTCTTGGCTCCGGGGCTTGAGCCGGAACTCATCGAGCACTGCTATCAATTCGTCGATCGTACGACGGGGCGGACGCTACTTCTCCGTCCGGATGCCACGGCGCAGATCGCCAGGACGGTCGCAATGGGGCTCACGGGCTCGACGTTGCCGTTGCGTCTCTCCTATCGAACGTCCGTCTTCCGCTACGAGCAGGAACATGCTGGGCGCGGTCGAGAAATTTTTCAGGTCGGAGCCGAACTCATTGGCCTGGACGATGTCACGAGCGACAGCGAAGTCATCGGTTTGATGATCGAGTGTCTCCGCACGATCGGTCTTCAGTCTTTTAAAGTGTCTCTTGGACATGTGGGTTTTATTAAGGGGCTCCTGATGCGATCCGGGCTGTCGGTGCAGGGGCAGAAATTGGCTGAGCAGGCGGCGGCCCGAAAAGAGCTGCCGAGACTCGAAGAGATCCTCGCCAGCGAGCGTATCTCCAACACGGCGGCGCGTGCCATTCGGGAAGCGCCTGAGCTGTACGGTCAAGAGGAAGTGCTGGCGCGTGGCCGGGTCCTCGCGGCCGGCGATCCGGCATTGGCCGCTCCGCTCGAACGGCTTGCCCAGGTGTATCGGCTGCTCTGTGCGGCAGGTCACCGAGAGTCGCTGCTTCTGGATCTCGGGGAGTTCCGCGGGTTTGACTATTATGATGGTGTCGTATTCGACGTGTTTGCCGAAGGGATGGGGGCGGAGTTAGGCGGCGGCGGACGGTACGATCACTTGATCGGTCGATTTGGCCGGCCACTGCCTTCAACCGGTTTTGGCTTGGACGTCGATCGGCTCTTTCGCACCGTGAAGTTCCCTGAGGAAGGATCGGTATCGGCACGAGTCGACTATCTCGTCGCCGCGCCACGCAAGGCCACTCGTTTGTTGACGGCGGTCGCGGCGCAGTTGCGTCGGACTCGATCCCGAGTGGTGCAGCAGACAATGAAGGGGAACGACGCGGCGCTCGTGTCTGCCGCAGTGACGGCGGGGTTGGCCCAGCAGGCAGCGGCCGTAGTCGTGGTGGGTGCACCAGGGATAGATCATGATGACGTGCTGGTGGTCGAGCCCCTCACTGCTCACATATATGGCCGACGAACCGGCAATCTGAGTCATCTTTCGAAGAAGGTGGAGCTTGCTGACCTGGTGGCCGCGGCTCGTCGGTCTCGGCGGCAGGCAAAGGAACGGTCATGAAATCCATGTCAGCCGTCGATCTGTCCCAGCCCAAACTGCCCCCTCAGAATGTGGAGGCCGAGCAATCGGTTCTCGGCGCAGTCCTCCTCGACAATAGCGCGATGGCCAAGGCAATGGAATTGCTGGTCGAAGAGAATTTCTACCGCACGTCGCATCGGAAGATCTATCGTGCGATGCTGGAATTGTCGGAAGTCGGAGAAGTGATCGATCAGATCACGTTGACGGAGCGGTTGAAGGCGCAGGGAGAAATTGAGGCCATTGGAGGGGCAGCCTATTTAGCGGAGCTTGTACAGAGCGTGGCCAGCTCCGCCAATATTCGCTACCACTGCAAGATCGTGCGCGACAAGGCGCTGCTGCGAGATCTGATCCATACCTCCACGGAAGTCCTCACGCGCGGGTACGAAGGCACCTCTACAGTCGAGGACCTGCTCGATTTCGCGGAGCGGTCGGTGTTCAGCATTGTCCAGGGGAAACTGGATCGGTCGTTCACCCCCATTAATTCCATCATTAAGGAGAGCCTGGATCTCGTCGATAAGCTCTCGAAGCGAAAAGAACATATCACAGGTGTTCCCACAGGTTTTTACGACCTTGACGACATCACGGCGGGGCTCCAACCATCCGATCTCGTGGTGATCGCAGGGCGGCCCAGCATGGGGAAGACCAGCCTGGCGCTGGGGATGGCAGCCCATGCTGCCATCCACGCGGGTACCGTGGTTGGAATCTTTAGCCTGGAAATGTCAAAGCCACAGATCGTACTGCGCATGTTGAGTTCAGAAGCGAGAGTCGATTCGCATGGTCTCCGAACCGGCAAGCTTCAGAAAGAGGACTGGTGGCGTATTGCGGAAGCGGCAGGCCGGCTGGAACAAGCGCCGATCTATATCGACGATACCGGCGGCATCACCGTGCAGCAGATGCGGGGTAAGGCGCGTCGATTGAAAGCCGAACGGGGGCTGGATCTGTTGATTGTCGACTACCTCCAGCTGATGCAGGGGCGGAGCGACTCGGAATCCCGTCAGCAGGAAATCTCCGATATTTCTCGCTCGCTAAAAGCTTTGGCGAAGGAGCTCAACGTGCCGGTCGTCGCGCTGTCGCAGCTCAGCCGTGCAGTGGAAGCCCGGAAGCCACCGATTCCCATGCTGGCAGATCTTCGTGAAAGCGGTGCCATCGAGCAGGACGCAGACGTCGTCATGTTCATTTACCGTGAGGACGTGTATGACCAGAACTCCGAACGGAAAGGCATTGCCGATATTCTCGTAAGTAAACATCGCAACGGCCCCATCGGGAGAAAGGAACTCTTCTTCCACGACCGTTTCGCGAAGTTCGAGAGCCTCGACAATCGAGAAGTCGTTTGACCCTGTGGCACCCCACTCGTATAATCTTTCTGACCACCACCGTCTTATTCTGAGTCCACCAAGAGGATCGTGCGAGTGTTCACGACACGAGTCTATCCGAGCCGAACGGCGAACAGCCGAGGTCTCACGTCGCTCTGTTTAGTGATCTCCCTGGTGGTGGTGGCCTGCGCCGCTGCGCCTCAGACGCCTGAAAGTGTCCTCGCTCCTGCCGGCACGCCGAAGGCTCCATCCTCGATTCATCCCCCCGATGCCGCCGCGTCCTATCATTTCATGCTGGGGTACCAAGCCGAGCTTGCGCAGGACATGGATCGTGCGATTCAGGAATATCAGGCTGCACTGAAGGCGGATCCGGCGTCCCAGTCTGTGAAAGCCCGGCTGGCCGGTCTCTATTTTTCGCTGGGCGATATACCCAATGCCGTACGCTATGCGGACCAAGTAGCAGAGGGCCCGAGCCAAGACGGTCAGCTACTCACGCAGATGGCAGGTATTTTAGCCAGTGCGGGGCAAGGGGAGCGTGCGGTGAAGCTGTTGGATCGCGCGATCGAACTCGATCCGAACTCCGGCGATCCCTATTTTACCAAAGGTCTGTTGCTCATGAATCTGAAGCGGCAGCCCGAGGCGGAGCAGGCCATTCGAGCCGGCTTGGCGCTGGCTCCCGAATCTGCCGTGGGCCATTATCACCTGGGGCGCATGCTCCTCAATGCGGGGAAAGGGGAAGAGGCGGCGGCGAGTTTGGAGCGGGCGATTGCGGTCAATGCCTCGTTTGAACCAGCCTATCTTGCGCTCGCCTCGATCTATGAGTCGCGGCAGGATCAGGATCGAGCGGTCGCCGTGCTACGGAAATATCTCCAGACGGTGAACCCGCGAAACCGGGATATCCGGCACCAGTTGGTTCGGCTCTATGTAGCCGCGAAGGATTATCAGGGCGCCAGGAAGGAATTGAATGATTTGCTGGCGGAAGACCCTTCGGACCTCGATGCCCAGCTTCGACTGGCGCTCCTGTACGGGGAAGAGAAGGAATATCCCAAGGCTATCGATCAACTTACCCAGATTCTTAAGGCGCGTCCGACGGAGCTCAAAATCAGAGATTACCTTGGATTTCTCTACGAGGAATCCAAGGACACGAAGAAGGCCATCGAGACCTATATGTTTAACGTTCAACTTGAGCCGTCCTTCTTCGAAGGGCATCTGCATCTTGGCCTGTTGTTCTATCGATTGAAGCGATTTCCTGAGGCCATCACGCACTTGACCCAAGCCCTCACGATTAATTCAAAACAGCCTGAAGCCCACATTGTGCTGGGATTGACGTATCTGCAGAAGGACCAGTTCGACGATGCTGCAAGGGCATTGGAGGAAGGCATCAGCCAGAACCCCAAGAGCGCCGATTTGCACTTCAATCTTGGCACTGTCTACGACAAGCTCAATCGCTTCGATGACGTGGAGCGCGTCATGGAGACCGCGATCAAACTGGATCCCCATCATGCCGATGCGCTCAACTACTTGGGGTATAGTTATGCAGAGCGCGGGGTCAAGATCGACCAAGCGCTTTCCTTGACCAAGCAGGCTGTCGCGCTCAAACCGAGCAATGGATACTATGTCGATAGCCTCGCGTGGGCCTTGTTTAAATCCGGCTTGGTCACCGAGGCCTTGACGGAGATGAAGCGCGCTGTTGCGCTCACCGGGGATGACCCGGTGCTCTATGAGCACCTCGGGGATATTTACGCCAAGCAACGAAACCTCTCAGACGCCCGTGAGTCCTGGCTCCATGCGCTGGAGCTTGATCCGTCCAATAACAAGTTGATGGATCGATTCCGTGAACTGGGGATGGGCGATCCGACGCAGGAAGAACGTATCCAACAGGCCAAACGTCGCGTATCCGAGAAGATACAAGCTCAGTAACACAGCCCTCCGTCCCTAACAGTAATCCCGGTTTCCACCTTTTTATCCTCTCTGTTAATACTGATCTCGTTTACAGCCTTCTGCCTGAGTCAGCTTTTTGGTATCTGACAGGCTGATTCGCTTCAGCCTTCTCTAGCTAAATAACTGTTTCCACAGAGTGTTTCTCTCATGAAATGGTGAGGCCCACGGATCTCCCTAATCCGTGGAGAGAAAATGGACGGCGCCAGGTCCCGCACACAGGTCCCGTACAGTGGATGACAAATATTGGCAGATCAGAGCAAAAGCGGGAGAGACGACCCCCGAGCATAGTCTGTTGCACAGTAGGCCAGCATTCACAACTATTTGATATTTCATGCAACTGAGTTTTTCTTGGCCTGGCCATGTACCGGGCATCGAACCTGCTAAAGGGCTAGGTATCAGAAATCGGATGCTAATTCCGATAAGAAAGAAGCAATAGTGCGAGGGGGCGAGGTCAGTGAACCATCAACAAGGAGGCCGTGCAATGTTTAAGTCATTCAGGAAACAAGAGGGTTTTACCCTGATCGAGTTGATGATCGTCGTGGCAATCATCGGGATCTTGGCGGCCATCGCCATCCCAAACTTCCTGCAGTATCAGCTGAAGTCGCGCCAGTCCGAGGCGAAGACCAACCTCCAGGCGATCAAAACCTCTGAAGTCGCCTTCCAGGCGGAACAAGGCTGTTATGTCGGAATAGCTGCGGAGGGTGTCGTTCTCCCTGTTGCTGCTACAAAAACCATTCCGTTTACGTGGGGTGTTGGACTCCCGCCAACTCCTGCTCCGGTAGCCTGGTGTATTGGCGCCGCTCCCGTGCTCGTAGGGTTTTTCAATGATATCGGTTTCAGGGCAACTGGAAATGTCAACTATCACTATTCAACGAATGCAGTGGTGCTCGCCGGCGCCGGCGCCGCGGTGACCTACCATCCGGCTGGTTTGGGCGGTGCTGCGAATTCCTGTTTGGCGGCTATTGCTGGGGCTGCTGGTATCGGAGCTGTTGGTTCGAACAACTTTTTTGCACATGCCAAAAGCAATCTCGATGGCGATCCCGCTGTCTCAACCTGGGTTTCAGCGGTTGACCATGGGGCCGCCGATTGTTCAACTGGCGTATACTAGAGCGGTGTAGGTAAGGTCATGGGTCCCGGCAGCCATCCAGCTGCCGGGACCTTCCGTTTTGCTCATTCTGCCGGTGTGTCTCTCATGGCGTTCTCAACAGCCTTACATCATCGCAGCGCACCGATCGTGAATCAGCTTCTGCTCGGCTTGGGGGGAATCCTCTTGCTGGCCTGCGTCGGCTGGCTGCAAGGTGAACTTGACAGGCGGCAGGATCGGACGGTCGTACAGATCGAAGGTCTCGCGCAACTTCCCAAGGGCGAATATCTGAAACCAGCCTTGCTCGGCTATCACCACTTGGGTGCTGATATTCTTTGGCTCAGGCTCATTCAGGTTATCGGGAAGAAACGGAATAG
>DASQFV010000232.1:0-26400 GCA_035632975.1 Nitrospiraceae bacterium | reverse complement strand
GCCGACAAGCCAGATACCATCTAATCCATCCACGTGCGCCAATTCATGGACGACGGCTCGGTAGTCCTGACTCAAGCCGCTGTTGTAGAGCGTCGGCGTCAGGTGCTCGGTCCCGCCACAGGTCCGTTGATTCATCCGGATAACATTGAATCCCGCGCGATAGGCTTTCGCGGCGATGCCGCGCATATAGTGAGACTCGCTGCAACCTTCAAGGCCGTGCACGAGTACAACGGTCTGGCATGCTGTGCGATGTGGCTGCCAGTGGCAGAAGCCGAGTAACTGGGTGTGAGGCTCGGTGGTAAAGACCCTCGACTCCGTCGGTACTCCGGCAAGGAGCGCTCGGCGAGGCCAATAGCCTGGGAACACCGTCATGAAATGTGGGCTGCAGAGCCAGGCTGCCGGTGTAAAATCTCGCCTGTCTGGTGACATGGAGGTCATCATACAGAAAAATTCGATGGCTCCGCAGCAAGTATTGCTAGGAAGCGACCTACTGGAATGGGAGTCTTTCTACTGAAGACAACAAAGGCCTTCGAGAGAGGTCTCGAAGGCCTTGAGATAGTGGCTCCCCGGGCAGGACTCGAACCTGCGACCAGCCGGTTAACAGCCGGCTGCTCTACCAACTGAGCTACCGGGGAACGAGACAGTCCGTCGTCGGGCTGCGTATTCTAGCAAAAGATGTCGGTTGGGGGGGAGACTTTTTGTATCAGGACAATCGCTCGCCCTGCCTGCGTCTATTGCGTTATACGTCGAAATCTTCAGTCTCGTCCTCATCCGAGGTGGCGTCAGTATTGCCTGCTGCGACGGATGCGTAGTGCTTCGCCCAGGTCAGATAGAGATTTCCACTGTCGCGCATGGTATCAGCAGCCTTGACGAGTGTCTGCGCCAGGTCAGGGTCTTTCCCGCTGGCATGGATATCGGCTGCACGCCGTTCGAGCACTTTCGGGTACTCGTGGATCAGCCCGGCAATCTCTCGAACGAGCTCATCAATGACATTGTCTTCGGTTTCCATCTGTTCCCTCCACAACGGAACCAACAAAAAACCCCACAGCGCAGGCGCCATGGGGTCTTGCGCGGGAGACCCGCTACACGAAACGGTTATCCTTGGTAGGCCTGCCCAATGGCTGCGGACTCACCTTTTTGGGACATCAGCTGCCCGGTGGCGCTGACTGCCTGCATGGTGATGGCATAATGCTTGGCCGCGTCGCAGACGATCACGCAGAGTTCACAGCCTTTACAGCGGTCAATGATCACTTCGGCCACCATCTTGCTTGGATTGAGGTCGAGGCAATTGGCCTCCGGACAATACATGATGCACAGTCGGCACCCCTTCTTGGCCACGCATTTCTCGTCGATGACTTGCGCTACGTTATACATGCGAGCTGGTTCCTTCTCTCTCGTTAAGCCGCAACGGCAGGATTGCCGACTCGCAGCTCATACTTATTCTTCTCGGCCCATTCACTGGCGATTTCATAGGCCGCCTGCATGGTTGCAAGGTTCTTGGCCAGCAACATTTCTTTCTTGGCGAATTTCTTCTTGATCGCTTCATCCAAGGAGGCGGTTCCACCGGAGGCGACGAACTTCTTCCCGAACCGTTCCTGTAAGGCGCCGTCCAGGGATTCCATTGAGACGCACTTGGTGATGCCCGCGACCGATCCGATCATCGACATATTCGTCGATAGCTCGGTGCCGGCCACCTCGATCGCGAGCTCGGTTCCCGCAATGTAAAATACCTTAACATTCAGATCATTGAGACGTTCAATGTCATCTGCTGACAGAAGCTCCTGGTCGGAGTTGATGATGACGAGGCCACCTTCCTTCACGCCGGAGTAGAATGGCATGGTATAGCTCTTCCCCATGGTGATGACCTGGGGATGAAAGACCTGGATGACGTCGGGAAACACCAACTCGCCACGGTCGTAGATCCGTTCGATACCGATCCGACAATAGCTCTCCGCCGGCGCCATGCGTTTTTCGGCGCCGAAGAAGGGATTGGAGATCGAAAACTTGCCGTCGCGGTTGGCGGCCATGGCCAGGACATGCGCTGCGGTGACGGCGCCCTGTCCGCCTAATCCCGACATCCGGACATTCAGTCTTTTCTTGATCATGGTCGTTACTCCTCCAGAATCGGATTAGGCTCCCTGCGGGGCGAGCTGTTTTGCAGCAGCCTTCTTTTCCTTGTCCTTGGCGGACACCTCTGCCAGGAGTTGCTTGGCCGGCTCGCTGACGTACTCTTTGTAGGCGAACCGCTCGGTCGGTTTTTCCGAGTCCCGCATTTCCTGGAGCCCTTCCATGCTGTTCTTCCCGATTTCGAGAATGCAAGGCGTATAGAGCTGGAGATAGGTCGGGCCGATTTCGCGTGCGATCATGACCGCGTTCCGGACCACCTTCTCAATGAGGGACGGTTTGCTGACGGTGCATTGGACCACGTAATGGCAGCCTGATTCGCGAGCGATTTCGGGCAGACGGACCTTGTCGAAGAGCTTCCCAACCGGCGCCATCTTGGCCACGAACCCTTTCTGCATCAGGCCGCTCTCCTGGCCACCGGTGTTGGCGTACAGTTCGTTGTCGAAACAAATCGTGGTGAACTTCTCCTGGCGGAACCAAGCTTGAAGTGTCATGTCGAGGCCGATATCGACGGTGGCGCCGTCGCCGGCGAGCACGACCACGTCTTTGGTCCGGCCCGGGAAGCGGACGCTTAAGGCGCGCTTCAAGCCGGAGGCGATGGCGTTTTGGTTACCGAAGAGGGAGTGAATGTTGTGTATAGCCACCATGGGGAACACCAGGCTGGTGCAGCCGGTGGAGCCGACCATGACGGTGTCTTCGGGGTTCGGCAATGAGGCCAGGATGTACCGGAAGGCCATGGATTCCGGGCAGCCGGCGCAGAGGGAGTGCTGCTCGATCAGTTCCTTGCTGTTGCCGATATCCTTCCAGCCACGGTCTTCCTTACCGTAGGTCGCGCTCTTGACCAGGTCTTGATAGTCGGACGGCATGATGTCGTACAGATCGTCCGAAATTTTGATACGTTCCTTGCTCATAGTGGCCTCCTCAGTGGTGCGTCTTATTCAGGGTGTTCAGTTCTTGCTGCATTAGGTGCGATCAACTGCCGCGACCGGCCAACGACATGGTGCGCATGCCGAGCAGGGTCTTGATTTCTGAGACAATGATTTCCGGTGGCATCGTCATGCCTCCGCAGACACGCGGGCCGGCGTTCACACGGTCGCTGTTCGGGATGGTGGCTCTAATTTCTTTTGCCAACCATCCGGTCACGTTAAATTCGGGGACGATAATGTGCTTGGCGTTTTTCGTGGCTTCACGGATTTCCTCGCCTGGCCAGGGCCGCAAGACCTTGATCTTTACCAGACCGCAACGGATGCCATCGTCCTCGAGGAGCCGGATGGCTTCACGACCCTGCGACACCGCCGTGCCAGAGGCGACGATGATGACTTCGGCATCGGTATTTTCTGTTTCGATCAAGCCGTTCAGCCACTTGATCGTGTGCTTCCGGGATCGTTCCACTGCCGCCCAGACTTCTTGCTGCCAGGAAGCGTGGGTGGCATAGCTGATGTAGTTGCTCTTCATGACAAACGGATCGCGCATCATCCGGACCGGCGGACATTCCATGTCCATGCAGGGCACGGGGGAGCGGTATGGATCATAGGGTGGAAGACACATGTCGGCCGGGGTGAGATTGACGACGTCCTTGGTGTGCGTCACGAAGAATCCGTCGCAGCACAGTGCCAAGGGGAGGTGCACATCAGGCTCTTCCGACACCATGTAGCCTTTGAGGATCCAATCGAAAAAGTCTTGTGCGGTTTCCGCATGCCAGACGAGCATGCCGGTATTCAGAAGATATGCAATCTCGAGTGTGTCAGGCTGAATCGACAGCGGGGAGTTGATGCCGCGGCAGGTGACGATCATCTGAATCGGCAACCGTGCGCCGGACCACATCGGAAAGTTTTCCATCGCGCGCATCGTGCCGGGTCCTGCGGTCGTCGTAAACACACGAGCCCCGCCAAAGGCCGCTCCCGCGCATTGCGACATAACGGCAAACTCGCTCTCGCCACGGAAGTAGTCGCCGATGTAACCCTCGGCAAAGAGTTCGCCGATCAAGGCGGCCGCTTCGCTCTGCGGTGTAATCGGGTACGCGATCATCACGTCGCAGCTGGCCCGCCTGAGCGCTTCCTTGATGACCTCGCTGCCCGTAAAGAACGACGGCGTGCGCGGCGCTTCGTTCATCATCGTCCAGGTGTCGGTAAAGGTCTGCCCTTTTTTATTTTTTGTGCCGATGACTGAGTGTGTGTCTGCCATGATTCAGGCTCCTTTCACTGTCTTCAGAACCTCAAACGGTTTAGTTTGAGGCTCCGCTCTTGGCTGACGTCAGCCGTGGTTTAACTGTCCCTTTTAATCGTTTCACGGCATCGGCCAGATTCATAATCTTTTCGACGGATGCGTCGCGGAACGATAGCATCGCATCTTCATGGCCGGCTTGAGCGCACATAGCAATTGTGTAGCAGGACGTGCCTCCCCGAATGATTTTGAGCGACAAATTCGCTTGATGGCAGTGGACCCCGATGAACATGCAGCAATCGATTTTATTGTGCCAGATGGTCAGATTCGGGTGGTTGGGATTGATCTCGACTTCAGGATTAATCTTGGGGTACTTGGGACGGTAGTCCGGCATCGGGATCAGCATGGGCGTTTGCCCGGGTTGCACAGATTCCTTGAGTGTGTTGAACAAGTGACGGATGGCCGTGGCCTTCTTGGCTGCCTTCTCGTTCCAGGCCCACAGGACTAAAGGGCCAGGGAAGAGGGTTGGCACCTTGGCCATGAGGAATTGTTTCGCCGCTTCCTCGTATGCCTTTTCCTCTGGGACGATCACACCGTTGATGTGAGCTTCCCCAGGGTTCGGCAACCGAATACCCATGCTTGCAGCCGATGGAGGAAGGAAATGTTCCGGGCCTGGAAGGACACGATACTGAGTCATCACAGCTTATTCTCCGGCAAGGGGTTTAAGAACAAGAAACTCAGGTTTTCCAATGATCTCAGCCATCCTCACTCTAAGCTTTTTCCGTGCCCCCTGCAACCTCGCAGAAGGCCCACCGCTGAGAAATTTTGGGCCATCGAACAAGGGAGGCTTAGGCCTTTTGTCCTAAGATCCTGCTTTGCCCACAAACAGCCCAGAACAAGCGCCCATCCAGCTCGCATTTTAGGAGTTGGCATTATAGGGTCGGCCCGTCCAGTCTGTCAAACCAATCGGTAGACTTCAGACTGCATTAGGCCGGCTCGCTCGTGTAGGAGATGCTGCCATAAATCAATATGTTGCGCGCGGTTATGGCAATTGCTCACAGGCTGGAATGGATCCGAGGACGCAGGCTCGCTCAAGGTCATCCTTGGCAAGCCGACCCTGTAAACGTGCTCGATAAAGCTTTGCTCTGGTCACCAGGGCGGCAGCATTGGTGGGGTCGACCCGAATAACAGTGGAAAGATCTTCAATCGCCCGTTCCGGCTGATTCAGCTTGAGATAAATTTCGCTCCGCAGTGCATACGCCTCTTTTTGATAGGGGATCCAACTTTCAGGCGTTTCGGCGTTGAGGAGTTTCTTTAGCGTGGCTAAAGCCTGATGCCAAGATTTGGCATCCGCCTGACGGCGGGCTTGTGTCGTGTATACGCCGATGAGGGGCTGGCGAGCGATATCGGCAAACGGATCGAGCTCAAGGGCTTGCTCGTAGGCAGCGGCAGCCTCGTCCAATCGCTTCAGCCACGTGAGTACATCCCCTCTGCCAACCCATGCCCATACATTTTTGGTGTCGAGTGTGATGGCGCGATCGAAGTCCATCCTGGCTTTGTCCAGATAGTCCGCATAGACCAATGCCTGAGCCTGTTGGGAAAAAGCCAGTGAAACAAGTCGGAGATAGGTTTGCCCTCGCACAATCAGTGGATCGACGTAGTGATCGTCAAGGGTGGCGGCGTCGGTGCTGAACTGGATCTTGTCCCGCAGATTCGATGTGTGGAGAGCAGTCTCGAGCATCGCGCGTGCCCGTTGGTGTGAGGCGGACTTCCCGTTCGGATCGATTGCCAGCATTCGGACGCCGATCGGTCGCTGTTGAAGCTCTTGCAGTTGCGAGCGCAATTGGTGATTTTCCTGCTGGAGCTGGCGAAAGTTTTGCGCGAGTTGCTGGTCGGATTGAAGTCGACGTATCGCCTCCGTCAGACTGCTCACGTTGACCGTGGCACGAATGCGTACGAAGAAGACGGGACGATCCAACTCGAAGGAGCGCCTGGATTCGAGGATTTCCGTTTCCGTGACAGCGGCGGCAATCGTTCTGATTTCCAGCGAACTGATTTGTGTGCTTCTCCCGCCAGATTCTTTTTCCACATCGTGGAATGTAGTTTCGAGATAGACGCCCGCTTCTTCCACCGCTTTGCGCTGGGCTCGTTGGAGGACTTTTTCTTCTGCGCCGGCTAAGGTGTCGCCGTCGGCCATGACATATTGCCCGTCGGCGATGACGGTTTTTGTGGAGGCGCTGAACGCAGGGGTTCCCCATAGAAAGAGCGCGAAAAGGGCGGGATAAAACAATCGCCAGTATCGTTCCATTCGGATAACTATACCGCGCGATGGCTGAAGGGGCAATGCAACCGGAGCGGGGCAAACGGAGTACAGACTGAAGAAATGGAGCGATGGCCTTCGGCTATCGTTCCTTCGGAAAGACTTGGATAAATGGGTGGACGTCGACCCGTTCAAATACACCGTGGACGGTGTAGGGGTCCTCGCGAGCAAACCGTTGCGCGTCCTCCAGCGAGTCCGCTTCGATGACGATAAGACTCCCTGTCTTATCCGTGAGCGGACCGGCTAGCACGACCCGGCCTTGCGCATCGAGGGGTTCCATCTTGGCGAGATGCGCCGGGCGATAGATTTTTCGCTTGGCCTCTCCGTCGGGACCGTCGAATCCGAGTATGACAAATTTCATACATGTCTCGAGGGTTGAGGATTAGGATTCTGACCTCAGGCTAGGTCCTCTAGCGGGCAGCGATCTTTATAGCCGGTGGTCGTTTCATGCCACCAGCGAACTTCTTGTTCTCCGAGCTTCCAGCATAGATAGACCACCCGGCCGTCATGAAGATGGGGAAAGTCACAGAGGCCGAGATCCAAGTCCTTCACCAGGATGCCGAGTTCCTGAATCGCCTGAAGATTCGTACTGACTTGTTGAAGACCCAAGATGTAGAGGTGTCCAACGGTACTGCCCCCGCCATATTCGGCCTGGGCGCTGGCTTTCTTGATATCTTCTTTCGTGCGTGACAAGACGGCCTTGGCTTGCTGAATCGATGTCAATTTGGAATTGAGTTGGGGGAGAAGGCGGTTGGCCTCGGACAATGTAAATATTCGCTCGTGCTGTCCGTGTTCGTCGTCGTGCGCCATGGTGTGCCCCAGCGAAGGTCTTCATTTAGCACACCACTCTTTTGCGCTGCAACCGCAGGCGTCGGAGTAGTGCTGTTGTCAGGAAGAGCCGGGGCCGGCTGGACTAGTTCGGTGCAAAGCGGGTAGCATGAAAAAAGAGATATCCCTGTTGACAAGGAACCGCGCTCGCGTTAGTATCCACACACTATCTCAGCTCGATTCAAAGTTATCTCCACACACAAGACTTCCGGGGCGCATCTCGACGCAAGTCACAATTGCTCAGGGAACAGAGGCGAGTCAGCTCGGCATGAGTTCCGGCCTACAACAATATCCGCAACCATGAGACAGCGTCGTATCCTGTATAGCGACGATCGAAAGCAGGTAAGTCCCTCACGGGTCACCCTCTTTTAGCTGATATACACGACACAATCACCAACGCATTACCATTCACTCTACTATTCAGTCCGTGGACAATTTCCCATGGTTCACCACGTGCGATCGCTGCCGATAACAACGCAGACGGGGGCTTGAGAGGATACTCATGGCACAAACGAAGGGGGAAGTTATGCATCTCGCGGAGCTGAAGCAGAAGTCTATCGCCGATCTCAATGAGGTGGCACGCGATCTGAAGATCGATGGCGCACCCAATCTGCGAAAGCAGGAATTGATTTTCGCGATCCTACAGGCGCAGACGGCGAACAACGGTGTGGTCTTTGGCGAAGGCGTGCTCGAAACGCTCCCTGATGGGTTCGGATTTCTGCGCGCTCCCGATTCGAACTATCTCCCTGGTCCCGACGATATCTATATCTCTCCCTCTCAAATCCGGCGTTTCAATCTGCGCACCGGCGACATTGTGTCCGGGCAGATCCGGCCGCCGAAGGAGAGCGAGCGGTATTTTGCGTTGCTCAAGGTCGAGAAGGTCAATTACGAAGATCCTGAAGTGTCTCGCGACAAAATCCTCTTCGATAACCTGACACCACTCTATCCGGAAGAGCGTCTGGTCCTCGAGTTCGACCGTGAAGAATATTGCACCCGCGTGATGGATCTCACGACCCCGATCGGCAAAGGCCAGCGCGGGTTGATCGTCGCGGCTCCCCGAACCGGGAAAACGATGTTGCTGCAAGCCATTGCTCGGGCCATTCTTAAAAACCACACAGAAGTGACCTTGATCGTGCTGCTCATCGACGAGCGGCCGGAAGAAGTCACCGACTGGCAGCGGCAGGTGAAGGCTGAAGTCATCAGCTCCACCTTCGATGAGCCGGCCCAGCGCCATGCTCAGGTGGCTGAAATGGTGCTCGAAAAGGCCAAGCGGCTGGTCGAACATAAGAAAGATGTCGTAGTGCTGCTCGACAGCATTACTCGCCTGGCGCGTGCCTACAATACAATTGCGCCGCCAAGCGGCAAGGTGTTGTCGGGAGGATTGGACTCGAACGCGCTCCAGCGGCCGAAGCGGTTCTTCGGGGCGGCCCGTAACATCGAGAACGGCGGCAGTCTCACCATTATGGCGACAGCTCTTGTCGACACCGGTAGCCGGATGGATGATGTTATTTTTGAAGAGTTCAAAGGGACCGGCAACATGGAAGTCCATCTCGATCGCCGTCTGGCCGATAAGCGGCTCTTCCCGGCCATCGATATCAGCCAGTCCGGGACGAGAAAAGAAGAATTGTTGGTGGACAAGGATCGTCTCAACAAGATGTGGATTCTGCGCAAGGTGTTGAGCCCGCTTGGGACGATGGAAGCCATGGAGTTTCTGATGGACAAGCTGCATGGCACCAAGACCAATCAGGAATTCCTGCAGTCGATGAATCGTTAATATCCGACTTGTATCTGGTCGCAGAGGCAGGGTACAGTGGCGCGCTTTCGAATGGACGAAGGCTGATGATTGTGACGTCAGGGGAGTGTGCATTATGAAGAAGGGGATTCATCCCGTGTATCGGGAAGTCGCGGTGCATTGCGCCTGCGGCAACAAATATAAGACTCGATCGACGGGTGGCGATATCAATGTCGATATTTGTTCAAACTGTCATCCGTTTTTTACGGGGACGCAGAAGATCGTTGATACCGAAGGGCGCGTTGAACGGTTTAAGAAGAAGTACGCGAAGAAAGGCAAGTAGCTCGAGAAGAGGCCATACGAGGGACCCTGCTTCGCTGAGGGGCAGGGTCTTTTTGTTTTTGTGCGGCAGGCGTGAGAGCGAATCAGAGGGAAGCAGGGCCATGGAAGCAGTCTTACTAAGAAAATGGGAAGTGTTGGCAACTCGATATGCTGAGTTGACGAATCAGCTCATGGACCCATCTATGATGAGCCAACCCGCACAGCTACACAAAGTAAATAAGGAGCGGATGGATATCGAACCGGCGGCCAGGCTTCTTGCAACCTATCGAGGCAACGCAAGGCAGTTGGAGGAAGCCGCTCAAATTCTTGCAGATCCCACGGCCGGGGCCGAGTTTCATAAGATGGCAATGGAGGAGAGCGCCACGCTCGAACTCCAGCAGCGTGAGATCGAACAGCAGGCCCAAGAGCTACTCATTCCCAAAGACCCGCGAGACGAGAAGAACCTGCTCCTCGAAATCCGCGCCGGGACCGGCGGCGACGAGGCGGCGCTTTTTGCCGGAGCATTGTTCCGCATGTACAGCAAGTATGCCGAAATCAAAGGGTTCAAGGTCGATGTGGTCGAAGCCACAGAAACTGGACCCGGGGGCTATAAGGGGGTCGTCGCGCTTATTGAAGGCAAGGGCGCCTACAGTCACTTCAAGTTCGAGGCAGGGGTCCACCGTGTACAACGTGTCCCCGTCACCGAGGCCAGTGGCCGGATTCATACGTCGACCGTCACCGTCGCGGTCATGCCCGAGGTGGATGAGGTAGATGTGCACATCGATCCCATGGATCTCCGGATCGACACCTTCTGTTCATCCGGCGCCGGAGGCCAGAGCGTCAATACGACAAAATCGGCGGTGCGGATCACCCATATTCCGACCGGTGTGGTGGTGAGTTGCCAGGACGAACGGTCGCAGCTGAAGAATCGCAACAAGGCTATGCGGACCCTGCGGGCCAGGATCGTCGAGGCGGAGCGGGAGAGGCAGGAAGCGGAAATCGCGCAGAATCGCAAGGCTCAGGTGGGCACGGGCGAGCGAAGCGAGAAGATTCGTACCTACAACTTCCCGCAGAATCGGGTGACGGATCATCGCGTTGGGGTGACGTTGCATAAGTTGGAGCAGGTACTCCAGGGCGACCTCGACGAACTTGTCCAGGCTCTGAAGGCGCAACGTCAGCAAGAAGTCGGAGCTGCTTAACATGGATGCGGTTGCCCCCATCCCGCAAACAGCTGACCAGGCGACGCTCGGTAAGGTGATCACCGAGGCGCAACGGATGCTGGAACAGGCCGGCATCGAGAGCGCGGGGCAGGAAGCGTATTGGATAGTGGAGCACGGGCTCCGTCTTCCCGCACATTATATTGTCGCAGATCGAGACCGACTGCTGTCTCGCGCCGAGTTGCTGGCTGTGAGAAGGCTGGTCGAACGGCGGGTTGGTCGTGAGCCCTTGCAATATATTCTGGGAACCCAGGAGTTTTGTGGGTTGGAGTTTAATGTGAATCCGGCGGTGCTCATTCCGAGGCCGGAGACCGAGTTGCTGGTGGAGTATGTCGCGCAACGGATTCCCGTCGAGCGACAGGCTACCGTCGTCGATGCCTGTACGGGATCCGGGTGCATTGCCGTGGCGATTGCGCGGCTGAGACCTCGTGCGCGGGTGATCGCAACTGATCTGTCTAACTCCTCGCTCGATGTCGCCAGGCAGAACGCCATGTGCCAGGAGGTAGGTGAGCGCATCACATGGTTGGAAGGAGACTTGCTGGGGCCGTTAGCGGAGCAGGAGCTGGAAGGGCGCGTTGACGTCATCGTCTCGAACCCTCCCTATATTGCGGAGGCCGATTGGGCAATGCTTCAGCCGGAAGTGCGGCTGTTCGAGCCGCGAAGTGCGCTGGTGGCAGGGCCTCATGGGACGGAATTGCACGAACGGCTATTACACGAATCTGGTCGATACCTCTCTCCCGGCGGCGCACTGGTCATGGAAATTGGTGCCGGCCAGACTTGTACGATGCGCCGGATTGTCGACCAGATATCCGGGTACAGATTCCACCAGCTGATCTACGACGCGGCGGGGCTTGAGCGTGTGGTGATTGTGGAGCGAGTCGGCACGTAGGGGCGGAGACGATGGATCGTACTATCATCACCGGCGGAATACCGCTTCGAGGGGAGGTCCAGATCAGCGGGGCGAAGAATGCCACGTTGCCGATCTTAGCCTCCACCATTCTTGGCGGCGGCGAGTGCGTCATTACTAACGTGCCTCGCGTGGTGGACGTCCTCACCATGGGCAAGTTGTTGGGCGTCTTGGGCGCGAAAGTGCACCATGAGGGGAATCGCGCGCTCATTAACGCCGAGGTGATCACTTCGACCCAGGCTCCGTACGATCTTGTGAACACCATGCGGGCCTCCGTGCTCGTGTTGGGACCGCTGCTGGCGCGATGGGGAGAAGCCACGGTGTCGATGCCAGGTGGCTGCGCGATTGGGTCACGGCCCGTCAATCTCCATCTTGCCGGACTGGCTAAAATGGGTGCGGAAGTTTCGATGGAACACGGGTATATTCGCGCCAAAGCGAAGCGGCTGGCGGGTGCACAAATCTACTGCGACACGCCGACGGTCACCGGAACAGAAAATCTGATGATGGCAGCGTCGCTCGCCCAGGGGACCACGGTCATTGAAAACGCTGCGAAGGAACCGGAGATCGTGGACCTCGCGAATTTTCTCGTGAAGCGAGGGGCTCGCATCGCGGGTGCCGGGTCGGATGTCATCACGATCGAAGGCGTCCGTGAGTTGCATGGGAGCGATCACGACGTCATTCCAGATCGTATCGAAACAGGAACGTATCTGGTGGCCGGAGCCATTACGCGGGGAGCGGTGACGCTCAATCGATGCCGTCCGAATCACGTGGACGCATTGCTGATGAAGCTGCGGGAAGCCGGCGTCGAGATGCAGGTGGAAAAGGAACGGATTCATCTCAACGCGGTAGCGCGACTCAAAGGGATCGACATTCGGACGTTGCCGTATCCCGGATTTCCCACCGACATGCAGGCGCAGATGGTGGCCTTGATGACGTCCGCCGAGGGTACGAGTGTGATTACGGAGACGGTGTTCGAAAGCCGTTTCATGCATGTCCAGGAGTTGCGACGGATGGGTGCTGAGATTAAGGTCGAGGGCAATCGCGCGGTGGTGACCGGACCGACCAGGTTGGCCGGGGCTCCGGTGATGGCGTCCGATCTTCGTGCGAGCGCAGGATTGGTCTTGGCTGGTCTTGCGGCGGAAGGCACGACGGAGATTCTCCGCGTCTACCATCTGGATCGTGGCTATGAGCGGATGGAGGAGAAACTACGGGGGTTGGGTGCGATGATCACCCGTCACAAAGAGGGAGCGGCTCCGGCCGGGACTCGCTGACATCATGCTGACGATTGCCTTGTCGAAGGGGAAAATGTTGGATCTCACGCTGGACGTTTTTCGCCGAGCGGGATATGCGCTGGGCAGCCTCTTCACCGAGAGCCGCCGGCTGGTGTTTCCCTGTCCGGAGATCGGGATGACCTTCCTGATCGTGCGGCCGACCGATGTGCCGACCTATGTCGAATATGGCGCGGCGGATGTCGGAATTGTCGGGAAAGATGTCCTGATGGAGCAGGACAGTGACGTATATGAGCCATTGGATTTAGGGTTCGGAGCGTGTAGAATCGCCGTCGCTGCGCTCAAGGGGCAGGTCTCACGCGACCGGCTGTCCTCGAAAATTCGGGTAGCGACCAAGTATCCGAAGATCACCGAGCGGTATTTCAATCAGCGCGGCGTGCCGGTTGAAATCGTCAAGTTGTACGGCTCGATTGAACTGGCGCCTTTGGTCGGTCTGGCCGATCGGATCGTCGATCTGGTCGAGACTGGCAACACGCTGAAGGCGCATCACCTCGTCGAAGTGGAGTGCATCGCGCAATCCACGGCCCGGTTAGTCGTCAATCGAGCGAGTCTGAAGCTGAAGCATGTGGTGGTCACAGAGCTGATCAAAAAGCTCCGGGCCGTCAGCAGGACACCAGCCGGGTCTCGAACATCCGTTCCGCGCAAGTCCTCGCGCGGGGCACGTCGAACGATCAGACGGACGCCCAGATGAAGATTGTGGCCTCCACCGAGCGAGCCTTTCTCCCCGCACTTAAGAAAGTGGCGTTGCGTGCCCGGGTGCAAGGGGCTGCGGTCGAGAAGACGGTCAAGTCGATTCTGCAAGCCGTGGAACGGGGAGGCGATAAGGCCGTCCTCCGCTATACAAAACAGTTCGACCGCGTCTCCATGAAGGACACGGGGCTGCGCGTCACCCCCGAAGAGATCAAAGAGGCCTACTTCCACATCCGGAAAGACGAGGGCGACGCGCTCCGGTTTGCAGCCAAACGGATCACGGCGTTCCACGAACGCCAGCGCATTAAGACCTGGATGTATCATGACAACGAGGCGACGCTCGGGCAGGTCGTTACGCCGATCGATGCAGTCGGAGTGTACGTGCCGGGGGGCAAGGCCGTCTATCCCTCGTCGGTCTTGATGTGCGCAATTCCGGCCAAGGTCGCGGGCGTCACCCGTGTGGTGATGTGTACGCCGCCACAAAAAAGCCCGATCAATCCTTATTTACTGGTCGCAGCCGACATCGCCGGCGTCACGGAGATCTATCGTGTCGGGGGCGTGCAAGCCATCGGAGCGATGGCCTATGGGACAAAGACGATCCAACGCGTCGATAAAATCGTGGGCCCCGGGAATATTTATGTCGCGACGGCCAAGCGGCTCCTCTACGGCACGGTCGGAATCGACATGGTGGCAGGTCCAAGCGAACTGCTCGTCGTCGCGGATGGCGACGCCAAACCGGCGCATGTCGCGGCCGATCTTCTTTGCGAAGCCGAGCATGACGAAGATGCGCAGGTCTATCTCGTCACCACATCGGCTCAGTTGGCGAAGGAGGTGGTGGAACTTATCGGCAGCCAGTTGAAGGGGCTACAACGGGAAAAGATCGCAGCAAAGTCCATCGCACGCCATTCGGTGGCCTTCGTAGTTACCACGATGGAGGAAGCCATCGATGTGGCCAACGAGATTGCCCCGGAACATTTGACCCTCTCGGTCGATGAGCCGTTTGATTATTTAGAGAAAATCCGTCACGCGGGGGCGTTCTTCTTGGGTCGGTACACTCCCCCGTCGGTTGCGGATTATGTCGCTGGGCCGAATCACGTCCTGCCGACCGGCGGAACGGCGCGCTTCTTTTCGGCACTCTCCGTCCACGATTACATCAAGGTGAGCAACATCGTGCACTATACGCGTGAGGAATTGAGCAAGGCGAAAGATCATCTCGTTCGGTTGGCCCACATCGAAGGGTTCGACGCGCATGCCAAGTCGGCCCAGAGCAGGTTCTCATGAAGAAGATCGGATCCGCACCTCGACAGTCGTCGATTCACCGGGCCACGAAGGAAACGGATATCCTGGTCGAATGGACGCTGGACGGCAGCGGTCAGGGGAAGATTGACACCGGGATTCGCTTCTTCGACCACATGCTGGAGCTGCTGTCCAAGCACGGGTTTTTCGACCTGACCGTCCAGGCCAAAGGCGACATCGATATCGACGAGCACCACACGGTCGAGGATGTCGGCATCGTCATGGGCCAAGCTCTGCACCAGGCTTTGGCCGAGAAGGCCGGGATCAAGCGATTTGGGTTTGCCTCAGCGCCGCTCGATGAAACGCTGGCGCATGTCACAGTGGATCTCAGTGGCAGGCCCTATCTCGTGTACAACGTCAAGCTGACAGACCGGAAGATCAAAGCCTTCGACCTAGGATTATTCGAAGATTTCTTCCAGGCCTTCGTCACCCATGGCGGGCTCAATCTCCACGTGAATCTGATGTACGGCCGCAACCCGCACCACATCATGGAGGCCATCTTCAAGGCTTTGGCCAAAGCACTCGATCAGGCCACGATGTTGGAAGAGCGATTGGCGGGGAAGGTCCTATCGACGAAGGGGATACTGTAGGAATTTGGGTTGGGGAATGGATGGGTCTGCTGTTCGAGTGGGATGAGCGAAAGGCTAAGCAGAACCTCAGCAAGTATGGCATCTCTTTTGACGAAGCAAGTACCGTATTCGGGGATACGATTTCAGTCACCATCGATGACCCATGACATTCGATGGGAGAACACCGGTGCGTGACGCTCGGTCATTCTGCTAAGCAGCGATTGCTCGTGGTCGTCCATACCGACCGTAGTAACCGTATCCGCTTGATTAGTGCTCGTGTCGCCACCCGCCATGAAAGGAAGATGTATGAAGAAGGTCAGGCGTGAGAGGCGTCTAGAGATAGTGTCAGAGTATGATTTTAGTAAGGGTGTTCGCGGGAAGTATGCCAAGCGATCTGCGGAAGGGAGCAACGTGGTTGTCCTCTCGCCAGACGTGGCTAAGGTTTTCCGCACATCGGAATCTGTGAACGAAGCGTTACGAACTTTGGTTCGGGTTGGAAGAACGCAATTCTGAAAACTATCGGCGTGACTGCACCACATCATGGAAGCCATCTTCAAGGCGCTCGCCAAAGTCCTCGATCAAGCGACGATGCCGGATGAGCGTCCCCAAACCTACAGTTCATCGAGGAGCGGCAGGATGTCTCGCGCTCCATGGATGATGCGGTAGGCCAGCACCGTTTTCCCACGCACCTTGTAGAAGGCTAGATAGTCGCCCACAACCAACACTCGATAGCCCATTCTCGCCAGATGGGTGTCCGCCGGCACTTTCCCGAGAAACGGATGCCGCTGCAGACTCTGCAAGTATTTTTCAATATGATCGGTAATATTGCGTGTGCCTGACGGATTCTCCGCCGCCAAATACTCGATAATGTCGAGGAGGTCCTGTTCGGCGATGGAAAGCAGCCGAAGGGTGAATCTATTTGTGCTCACGAAGGCGAGCCCTCAGGTCTTTCATGACACGACTGAGTGGACGCCCGCGATCTCCTGCGGCTACCTGAGCCTCCGCAATGGCAAGTTTTTCGTATAGTTCGAGGCGCCGTTCGATCTTTCCATAGTGAGCCAGCGACATCAGCACCATGTCGCCTTCCCCGTTCTTGGTGATAAAAACAGGCTCGTTGCTATTGTGGACTAACTCGGAAAGGCTATTGGCCTTGTTTCTGAGGTCGGAGATCGGTTTGATGATCGGCATCAAGTCCTCCATTCCAGGCTATCATTAAAAGCACTTTATCATGATAGGCCAGTCCCTGGCTATGGCCAGCGACATTCCGAATCGGTGTCCCTGCTCTTTTCAAGAGCGCAGATGGCAGTGACAGAATCCTTCTGGTTGCGGTATTGTTACGGCTTATGGGCAGGTTTAAGGCTAGTGGGGTGGAGCAATGGGGATGAGTGGGGTACGAGTATTTTCCCAAGCCTCTCGCTTCCGGAAGGCTGCAGGAAAGCGACACTTAGCAGAATAGTATTTCGGTAGTCCATCCGTGTGCCACAACGGGAGAATACTCCCGCAGGATGCTCAAAAAGGCCGCCCAGCAAGGCCGCAGGCGAGTCGAAACCGGAGGCGTACCAGTCTCACCCACCCAACCCCGAGCTGTCGGAACAGCTCTTTTCCCGGGTAGGGTACGTTGAGGATTTCGATGAGCCGAGAACGATGCATGGGGAAAGGCGCGTCTCGGCGCGCCTGGGTTGGACGGGTGAGAAGGGTGACTTTTTCAGCATCCTGCAAGAAAGTGACATGATTGCGATCATCGACTACGGTATGGGCAATCTCCGCAGTGTCTCCAAGGCCTTTGAGGCGGTGGGGCATCAGGCGGTGGTTACGCGTGATCCGCGCGTGATCAGGAATGCGAGTCATGTGGTCCTGCCCGGTGTCGGCGCCTTTGGCGATTGTATGGCCAACGTTGAGCGCTATGGGTTGGCGGAACCGATTCGCACAGCGATTCAATCGGGAAAACCATTTCTGGGAATCTGTTTGGGGCTTCAGTTGTTGTTTGAGGAAAGTGAGGAATTTGGGACACACAAGGGTCTCGGCATTATCCCCGGCAAGGTCAAACGATTTGCTGCCGACCAAGGGTTGAAGGTGCCTCACATGGGTTGGAACAACGTCACGATCGAGCGACCCTGTCCCCTGTTCGAAGGGATCCCCAACGGGTCCTACTGGTACTTCGTGCATTCGTTTTATGTCGATCCCTCTCACAAGCCCGTCGCGGCAACCACGACGGACTATGGGTTGACGTTTGTCTCAAGTATCTGGCGGAACAATGTGGTGGCCTGTCAGTTCCATCCAGAAAAGAGTCAGGACGTCGGGTTACGGCTGATCAAAAATTTTGGATTCTGGCATGCATAGCCGCCAGGGGTTCGGCGTGAGGGGTGAGGTGATCAAAATACAAAACAAGCGCACCGTCGCCTTAGGCCTGACGGTTCGACAGGCTCATCGTCCCGAGTCCGTTCCAGGGACGCTTTACGTGCTCACGCTGACAGTTCTCGTGCTAGCCGTGGTCGGCTGCAGCGGGTCGAAAGTGACCACGAAATCGTCCGCGGAATTGCCACGCTATCAGATTCGCACCATCGCCATGGTCCCTTTCACGATTCTTACAACGCCACAGGTCAGTGATGCAGTTGATCATACCTTCTCAGCGCCGCCGGGGGCTCGCAGTTCTGATATGGCGATAACGGTGCCGTCGAATACCGAGCAGCCTCTCCGGCAAACAGTCACAGTGCCGGCAGGCGCGGGGGAGATCGTCACTCAGTTACTGTGGAGCCGGTTGAGGATCAGGCAGGGTGTGACGGTGCTGGCGCCCAGTGAGGTAGCGAATGCACTGGCGTCTCCGTCGACGCCTCAATCTCCCGCCGGTCAGTCACAGGCGGTGACGGTGGCAAAACAGCTCAAGGCGGATGCCTCGTTGATCGGCCGAGTGTCGGTGTACCAGGAACGAGTCGGTGGTCGCTTTGGCGCCAGCCCCCCGGCAACGGTGGGTTTTGAAGCCAAGGTCGTCGCGGCTGACGGGCAAGTCCTGTGGGAAGGGAATTACTACGAGAAGCAGGGGCCGATGATCGAAGACTTTATGGGATTCATTCATCGGCACGGGGTGTTTGTTACGGCGGAGGAGTTGGCAAGCTACGGGGTTGATCATATGCTCCTCGAGTTTCCGTTTGGATCGGTAGCGGAACGCTAACTGGGGACGGTTTTTTGCATGCTCGTTATTCCTGCGATTGACGTAAAAGATGGCCGCTGCGTGCGGTTGTGTCAGGGCGACATGGCGGCTGAGACGGTCTACTCCGACGACGTGCCGGCTGTCGCGAGGCAATGGCAACAAGACGGTGCGACGCTGATCCATGTGGTCGACCTGAATGGAGCCGTGGATGGGGAGCCGCGCAATCTTTCCCAGATCGAGGCGATCATTCGCACCGTGAGCCTAAATATACAGGTTGGGGGCGGGGTCCGGTCGATCGAGACTGTGCGTCACTATCTCGGCGCGGGTGTGACGAGGGTGGTGCTCGGCACTGCGGCATTGACGGATCGATCATTCCTTGAGCAGGCCTGTCGGGAGTTTCCTTGCCAGATTCTGTTGGGACTGGATGCGCGGGATGGGAATGTGGCGGTCAAGGGCTGGACGGCGGTATCGGAGATGAAGGCGACGGACCTGCTCAAGGAGCTGGCAGGCTATGCCTTGGGCGCCGTGATCTATACGGACATTGCCCGCGATGGTATGTTGGGCGGGCCGAATCTGGCGGCGTTGCGGGAGGTGGTTGAATTGTCGTCCTTTCCCGTGATCGCCTCCGGAGGGATTTCGCGCGTCGAAGACTTGCAGGCCGTGCAGGCGCTTGGTCCGCGGGTTGAAGGAGCGATTGTGGGCAAGGCGCTCTACGACGGTAAACTAGATTATCGGGCCGCTCTTGTGGCTCTCGGTACTAAATAGGGAGCAGGCGTGAGGAATTCTTTTATGACATTTTCGTTTCACGTTTCACGTTTCACGTTTCACGAGTGGTCATGTTGACCAAACGCATTATTCCCTGCCTCGATGTCAAAGACGGCCGCGTCGTCAAAGGCGTGAGCTTTGTGAACCTGCGCGATGCAGGAGATCCGGTCGAAGTGGCAACGGTCTACGATCACGAAGGCGCCGATGAACTCTGTTTCCTGGACATCACCGCCTCTCATGAGAACCGTAAGACCATCATTGACGTGGTCGAGCAGACGGCGGCGCAGGTGTTCACGCCGCTGACTGTTGGCGGAGGAGTGAGAACGCTTGAGGACATCCGGGCGCTGTTGGAGGCGGGGGCGGACAAGGTGAGCATCAATACGGCGGCAGTCCAACGGCCTGAATTTGTGAAGGAAGCGGCGGAGCGATTCGGGACGCAATGTATCGTCGTGGCGATCGACGCCAAGCATCGCGCAGCGCCGTCGGCAGGGTGGGAAGTGTTCACCCATGGCGGCCGCAAGTCGACCGATCTCGACGTCGTCGAATGGGCGACGACGATGGCGCAGTATGGGGCAGGTGAAATTTTGCTCACGAGCATGGATCAGGATGGGCAACAGCAGGGCTATGATCTTGCACTCACAGCCACTGTGTCAGAGGCTGTGTCGATTCCGGTGATTGCGTCGGGCGGTGTGGGGAATTTGGACCACCTCTTTGACGGATTCGTCAAGGGCAAGGCCGATGCGGTGCTGGCCGCGTCTATTTTCCATTTCCGGACTCACACGATTCCGGAGGCGAAAGCCTATCTTCGTCAGAAGGGAGTGGCGGTCCGATAATGGATGTGGGGCGATTGAAATTCGATGCGCAGGGGTTAATTCCGGCGGTCGTGCAGGATTGGCGTGATGGCACGGTATTGATGATGGCCTTCATGAACCAGGAGGCACTGCAGAAGACCATCGAGACGAAGTCTGTGCACTTCTGGAGCCGTTCGCGCCAGACCTTATGGGAGAAGGGTGAGATCTCCGGTCACAGGCTGCAGCTCAAGGACCTGTTTCTCGATTGTGACGGTGATGCCCTTCTCGTGAAGGTCGAGCCGGTCGGCCCGACGTGCCATACGGGGGAGCGGGCCTGCTTCTTTTCCCGTCTGGACTCGCCGGAGACGAAGACGTCCGAATCCTGGGGTGGAATACTCGAACGCCTCTATCAGATGATCCAAGAGCGGAAGCGTCAATCCTCCAGTGAGTCCTACACCTCCAAACTGCTGGAAGGCGGTGTCGATCGTATCCTGAAGAAAGTCGTCGAGGAAGCCGGCGAGGTGGCGATTGCGGGGAAGGGCGGGAAGAAGGACGAGATCGTCTACGAAACGGCGGATCTGCTGTTTCATACCTTGGTGGCACTGGGGTACCACGACGTGACACCGCAAGAAGTCTTTCAGGAGTTGGCGAACCGGTTTGGGAAGTCGGGCTTGAGAAAAGGAACCACCTCATGAGCGAGTGCCTCTTTTGCAAAATCGTCTCAAGGACCATTCCCGCGGCGCTCGTCTACGAAGACGAAGTGGTGATCGCGTTCGACGATATCAATCCTCAGGCGCCAACGCATACGCTCGTCATTCCCCGAAAACATGTGGCTTCGATGGCTGAACTTCAAGATTCGGATGCCGGGCTACTCGCGCGTCTGATGTCGGCCGGTAATACCATCGCAAAGCAGAAGGGGATTGCCGATGCCGGGTACCGCTTCGTCATCAATACCGGTGTGCACGGCGGCCAGAGCGTGTTTCATCTTCATCTCCATGTCTTGGGCGGGCGCCATCTCTCCTGGCCTCCTGGGTAGCGCATTTTCACCACGTTGACAGGTTTCTTTTCCGTCTGTTACCCTAATCGGTCTATTTTACGACCACTTACGTTTATCTTTCTCACCGGTGCCAGGTGGGGAAATAGGAGCCGCGACTCCCGTGGGCCGAGGATTGATTTCTGAAGACGTGATCAATCAGGTCAGAGATCGGGCCGATATTGCCGAGGTGGTCGGACACCACGTGAGCCTGACTCGGGCCGGCCAGAACTTGAAAGGTCTCTGTCCCTTCCATCAGGAAAAATCGCCCTCCTTTACGGTCAGCCCTTCCCGCCAGATCTTTCATTGTTTCGGATGCGGCGTGGGCGGCAACGTGTTTACGTTTCTGATGCGGATCACCGGCGCCAATTTTCCTGAGACGGTCCGTGAACTAGGGCAGAAGCTCGGGATTGACGTGCCGGACAGCGAGCCGAGCGCGGGACCTCAAGCGGCACAGGCGAGTCGCCTTGAACCGCTCAATCGGGCGGTGACGGCGTGGTTTCAACAGAATTTGCGGGACGGAGTAACCGGTGCGACGGCGCGGGACTACTTGGCCAGCCGGGGCATTCACGCTGGGACAATCGAGCGATTTGAAATTGGTTGTGCACCGGCGGAGTGGGACGGCCTCATCAAGGCGCTGAGCAAGCAGGGTTTTGCACAGAGTGATTTGGCTGCCGCGGGATTGACGGTGGCGCGCGAACATGCGTCCGGGTCCTACGATCGTTTTCGCGCCCGTGTGATGTTTCCTATTACGGATCTGCGTAAGCGGGTCGTCGGTTTTGGAGGGCGTATCCTCGGCGAGGGGACTCCGAAGTACCTGAATTCGCCGGATACTCCCTTGTTTAAAAAGGGTCAGACGCTGTACGCGTTGGATCTTGCGCGGGAAGCGGTGGCTCGACTGAAGACCGTGATCGTGGTGGAGGGGTACTTCGATGCGGTCGCGCTTCATCAGGCCGGGCTCACCCATACGGTCGCAACGCTGGGGACCGCATTGACGGCGGAGCATATTCAGGTGTTGAGACGGTTTGCCTCGAAGGTTGTGTTGTTGTTCGATCCGGATCAGGCCGGGGTCCGTGCCGCACTGCGAGGACTCGATCTGTTTGTAAATAGCGGGATAGGAGTGAAAGTCGTCACCTTGCCGGCTGGAGAGGACCCCGATACCTATGTGCGGAAGGAAGGGCCGGCGGCCTTCGCGCGTTTGGAAGAGCAGGCTCCGAGCCTCTTGGATTTTGCCCTTGAGCATAGCTTGAGCACAGCGGAGTCCAGTACGATCGAAGGGCGTATCCGCAGCGTGGACGATGTGTTGCGGATCCTGCAAAAGAGCGAGCATCCGATCGAACGAGAGGAACGGATTCGCGTAGTCGCCGAACGACTGGGGATCAACCAGCAACGATTGATCGAGCGTTATCCGGCGTTGGTGCAGTCGGAGGGGCGTCGACCTGCGGCCACTCAATCGGCTGGCCCCATACCGGCGACGTTCAAGGGTGTGAGCGAAGAGCGGGATCTGGTGTATTTGCTGCTGCACGGGCACCTGACACCCGCCGATGTGCAACGACTGCGGCCCGAGGCGTTCTCTGTTCCGGCCTGTCGGTCCCTTGTTGTGGCGGCGCTGAGTCGCCTTGATCGAGACGGCCGGGTCGGGCTTAGGTTGTTATTGGACGCGGTAGCCGATCATCCGGATTGCGGGTCGTTGGCGACTGAGCTGTCCATGCGGGAAGACCATTTCGACGACGTGAGGGCCCACGTCGCGGGGTGTTTAGAAACGTTGGATCGGAAGCGGTCCGAGGCCGTGTTTCGCGATCTGATTGCGCAACTCAAGGCTGCCGAACGGGAAGGCCGTGTGGAGGATGCGCGGATGTTGAACGCGCAAGTGAATGAATTGCGCATGCAAAAGGCCGGTCGGGCCTCCACCGGGATATTGTCCTTAGTGAAGGAGTAGTCATGGCGAAACCAGAGTTGCTCGGCGAAGTCAAGAAGCTGATCTCGTTAGGGAAAGAGAAGGGCTTCCTGACGTACGACGAGCTCAATAGCACGTTGCCCGCGGAAGTGGTGTCCTCCGAGCAGTTCGGCAGCATCATGGTGATGTTCGGCGAAATGGACATCGAGATTGTCGATGCGCCCGAAGGGGAGCGGATCAAGAAAGCCCGGGACACTGAGGAGACAAGTGAGGAAGCCGAGGAAGCCGACGTCGAAGCCGGTGCCGGGGAAGAGAATGAGAAAGAAGAAAAGGAAGAGAAGGAGATCGATCTAACTCCCGGCGCACTCAGCCGGACCGACGACCCGGTCCGGCTCTATCTCAAAGAGATGGGAAGTGTGGCGCTGTTGAGTCGTGAGGGAGAAATCGAGATAGCGAAACGCATCGAAGAGGGGAAGAAGGACATCGCCTCCGTCATCTATGGGATGCCGATGACGATTGAGTTTGTCCTCGCACTCTGTGATCAGCTCAAGAACGGGACCATCGATGTGCGCGAGATCGTCCCGATCGTCGAGACCGAGGAGGAATTCGAGGAAGAACAAATCCAGCGGGACTATGAAGAGCTTCGGGTCAAGACGCTCGAAGGGTTGAACTCTGTCCGGAAAATCTCGACCTCACTCAAGAGTCTTTATGAAGTCTCCCGGCATGCCAACAGTGATCCCGCGAAACAGAAGAAGATTAAGAAGCAGATCGATACGATTCGCGATCAGATTGTGGAGAGGATGGAGTCCGTCAACCTGCATGGCGTGCTGAAGGATCGGATGGTGCAGCGTGTGAGGGAGCTGGCGATTCAGATCCGGACAGCGGAGCGAGAAATCGTCAGTTGCCAGCGGCGGCTTGGGATCAGCGGTGAGGCCGGTGCCGAGGCCCTCAAGAAGCTCTGCCGCGAACGGAAAGACTTCCTCGCCGTCAAACGCAAGTCGAGCTGCTCGGCGGAAGGCCTCACCGAGATTAAGAAGATTTACCAGGCTGCGAAGAGCCGGATTCGACAACTCGAGACCGAAGAGGCCCTCGTGTCCGCGGAAGAGATCAAAGATGCGGTCAAGCATCTGGATGTGGCGGAGGAAAAGGTCAAGCGTGGGAAAGCCGAGCTGGTCGAGGCCAATCTTCGTCTCGTCGTGAGTATTGCCAAGAAGTACACGAACCGCGGTCTCCAGTTCCTTGACTTGATCCAGGAAGGCAATATTGGCCTGATGAAGGCCGTCGATAAGTTCGAGTACAAGCGCGGCTACAAGTTCAGCACCTATGCCACCTGGTGGATCCGCCAGGCGATTACGCGCGCGATTGCTGATCAAGCCCGGACAATCCGCATTCCAGTGCATATGATCGAGACGATCAACAAGCTGATTCGAACCTCCCGCCATCTGGTCCAGAAACTCGGACGCGAACCGACGCCGGAAGAAATTGCCGAGCGCATGGATCTTCCGCTCGACAAAGTGCGGAAGATTCTGAAAATCGCGCGCGAGCCGATTTCTCTGGAGACCCCGATCGGCGAAGAAGAAGACAGCCATTTGGGCGACTTTATTGAGGACAAGAAGGCGGTTTCTCCTCTGGAGGCGGCGATCCGGTACGATCTCCAGCGCCAGATCAACAGCGCATTGGAAACGCTCACGCCACGGGAAGAGAAGGTCTTGCGGAAGCGGTTCGGCATCGGCGAAGCCACGGACCATACCCTCGAAGAAGTCGGTCAGGATTTCGAAGTGACCCGCGAACGTATCCGGCAGATCGAAGCTAAGGCCTTGCGCAAGCTGCGTCATCCGAGTCGGAGCAAGAAGCTCCGCAGCTTCGTGGAAAGTCTGTGATGCGCCATGGAATGTTCCTCGGGATTTGACTCCGCTCCCTGGGCAGCCTAAAATTGGCTGATCGTGTCTGCGGGTCAGGCGCGAGGGAGTCATCCGCCTGATCGGGCCCATAGCTCAGGTGGTTAGAGCGGCTGACTCATAATCAGCTGGTCCTAGGTTCAAGTCCTAGTGGGCCCACCAGGGCGGCTGCGGAGCGCATAGGTCAAGTTCGTTGTTCGGATTAACAGCGCTAGGAGTGCGTTGAGCCAGAATCTTTCCCCCCTTATCGAGCTGCAGAAGTTGGATCTCCGCATCACGGAGATCAAGGACCAGCGCCGAAAAATCCCAGAGCGGCTCCAAGCGGTTGAAGCCCCGCTTCGAGAAGCGCAGCAGCAGCATCAACAAACCAGTGCCTCCGTGGAGATTTTTATCAAGGAACGGCGATCGCACGAACAAGATCTTGAAGCGCATGAAGCGCACACTGAGAAAATGAAGTCGCGGCTGTCGGAGTTGAAGTCTAATAAGGAATATCAAGCGCATCTCTTCGAGATCGAGGTTGCCAACAAGAAGAAAGGGGACATCGAGGAGAAGATTTTGCTGTGTATGGAGAAGATCGAACAACTGCAGCGCACGGCGAAAGAAGCACAAGAGAAGCTCAGCGCCGTCGAAAAGGCCTTTGCGCAGGGGAAACAGGCGCTCGACGAACTGGAGCACACACTTTCAACAGAGTTGGCCGATCTCGAAGCGCGGCAGCAAGCCCATTCGGCTCATGTCGAGAAGGGGCTCCTCAGCCGCTATAACACGATCAAGGCGGCGCGGAAGGATCAACCGCTCGCTGAGATCAAAGAGGGGATCTGTTCCGGATGCCGTCTTCAGCTTCCTCCGCAACTGATTTCAGACGTGAAACGCGCGGAAGATCTCCATACCTGTCCCTATTGCCGGCGGATGCTTTACTGGGATGGACAAATTCCTGTTGAAACAACGACCGGCCCCGGTCTCGATAAGACGTCGGTGCTTGAGATCGGCGAGTCGGTCTAGCAGGATGCTGAACAAGTCCGCCAGCAGGGGAGGGATGGCCCGGTGAGTCCCCTGGCTCGCGCAACGCGCGGTCTCAGAAGACCCTCGTTGAACGCGCGCAGTGGAGGACTCAACCGGACCATCCTAGACAATGTATATGAGTGAGATTCGGGAGAGCCATACTTGGTCACTCGCTGCGGCCTTGCATGGGACAAGGCGCGTCTCGGCGCGCCAGGGTTGGGCGGGTGAGAAGTCTGGGCTTTTTGAGCATCCTGCAGGGCGTGTTTCGCTTATCCCAGACGTGTAGGCTATCGAAGTTCCACTGGGCTCATATAGTTTTTCCGCAGCCGCTAGTCTATTTTCCCCAACACGGCCTGAGTCGTTTTGAAGTGCAGTTTGGCGACCGACCCCAGTCGTTCCTCTCCATGCTTCTT
>DASQFV010000231.1:0-17330 GCA_035632975.1 Nitrospiraceae bacterium | reverse complement strand
GGAGCGTTAGTCGATGCCCTCAAGACAGGAATCATCGCCGGGGCGGGACTCGACGTCTATGAACAGGAACCGGCCATCCACTCAGCGCTGGCGCAGTTGAAACAGGTGGTGCTGCTCCCCCATCTGGGCTCCGCCACACTTCACGCGAGGGTTCAGATGGGACTGGTCTGTTTGGAGAATATTCACGCCGTGTTGGACGGACGTCCGGTCCCCAACCTCGTTCACTAGCAGACTGCTGAAAACGATTGTGCCACAGTGGAGGTGGAATGGTCTGGCTGCAGGATGCTCAAAAAGTTCGTCCATCAAGGCCGCAGTCGACGAAAGCACCGGAGGCGTAGCCTCTGGGCTACGTTGAGGATGCTTCCGAGGCGAGAACGCCGCTGGCGGACTTTTTCAGCATCCTGCTCTAGTTTCCGTAGCGAAACGCAGAGGTGGACTCCGCTGGGGCCCTGTGTGCGCGAGCTGATTCGAGTCGTTGCGGTACGTCGTGGAAGGTCGGAATCAATTCGTACATTGCGGCAGCCTGGTTCCACTGTTCTTGGGCTTCGTAGAGTAAGCCAAGTTCATAGCGAATGGCTTGTGCCTTGGCTCCTTGGCACTTCGGGTCCTTCAGCAGCAGCTCGAGCTGTGCACTCGCCGACTGGCATTCTCCCTTTTCTTTCAGACAGACCGCGATCATGAGACAGGAATCCGAGAAAAGGTCGTGGCTCATCATCGAGAAGCAAAATTCTTCCTTCGCTTCGTCCAGCAACCCCATGTTCTTGTAGGCCACTCCCAGCGTGTAGTGGGTCTCCGGGTCAATCTCGTTACCGGGCGAAGCAGAAACCGGCGTCTCCGCGGAGGGCGAGAGGGGAGCAACCGAGCCGGCCCCTCGCGACGACGGCCCCCGTTGTTGGTCCGGCTCGGCATTCGACAACGAAAACCTGCTACCCGGCGTAACCGGTTTTGGTTCTGCAGACTGTGACGGCGCCGATTGGACCGGTGCAGGTTTCGACTCAGCGAGTGAGTAAGGCCTATCTTGTGGCGAGGTGGTCTTGGAGGTCACTTTCCAGGCATCGTCGGGCGCCGCTCCGGTCCATGAAAATTCGGGCGAACTCTGCGGCGCCGCAGGCGCGGGCGTTTCAACGGAGTTCTTGCCGTTCATCAGCGCAGAGAGCTTCGGGAGAATGGGATTGTCCGGAGCGAGAGAGTTGACCTTCGCAAACAGCTCTTCGTGGAGAGTCGGCATGCCGGGTTCTGGATGCTGGAGCAGCAGCTCGATGGCCTTCCCATAGCGGGTCACCGCGTTGGCCGCATCGCCCTTTTCTTCGTATAGCTCACCATAGAGCTCGAGGATCGGTACGGAGTTTGGTTCGATGGCCAGAAATTCGACAATCAAAGACTCGGCCTGCTCATAATCTTGGGCGCGCAAGGCCGCCCCAGCAAGGTAGCGATATTCGCCGAGCGCCACCTGAATATCTCCGCGTCGCAGATGCAACTTGGCGAGCAATTGACAGACCTCCGGATTGCCGGGCTCTTTGGTCAACAATTGATTGAGAATGGCCTCAGCCCCGGTAAATTGTTTTTCTTCGATGCGGCGAGTGGCTTCCGACAGCAGATTGAGCTGCTCGGCACCCTTCGGCGTGCCTCCCGCAGCACCGGCTTCTGTCTTGGCGTCCAGGCTAGGATTCCCACCGGTCTTATTGAAATGTTCGATGAACTGCGCGGCCTCACTGTTGGCAGGATCGATCCGCAACACGGCTTGATACGCATCCTTAGCCTCAGCATAGCGCTGCTGCGCTGACCGCTCCCGCCCTAACTGCAAAAAGACTTTCGTGGCTTCGTCCTGCATGTTTTCTTGCAGGCACAATTCCGCCACCCGCTGCTGGGCATCCAGATTCGAGGGATCCTGGCTGACGATCTTCTTATAGATGTCCAGCGCGGCTTTGCTTTTTCCCGCTCTGAGGTAGTGTTTCCCGAGGGTGAGATAATCTTGGACCGCGCTACTCAGCAGACCGCGTTCAGCATTGAGATCTCCCAGATGCTGGAACACATCGTACCGTGAAGGATCAACCTTCAGGACCTTCTTGAATGTGGCGATTGCCTTGAGGGTGGCACCTTCGGCACGGAAGGCATTGGCCGCCTGCACAAAGGCCACCACGGCATCGTTGGTGGCATTGCGTTTGAGGTGTAACTCCCCGATTGAATTGAAGATACTCCCATCGCCCGGCGATTCGGCGGAGAGCTTCTTCCATTCATTGATGGCAGCGTCGAATTGGCCCCGTGACGCAAAGAGCTGTGCGCTACGCAATACGCTACTGCGGTCGATCGCCAAGTCAATCCTCCACAACGTTCAAACGCTAACAGTGTCCATGGGCATTGTCAACGAAATGGGGCATTTGGATGAGGTATACTCAGCAGAAATACGAAGGCCTGCCCCGACATGAAGGGCAGGCCTCCCTGTGACATAATCCGCAGAATGAAGATGTCAAGGCTCGGCGACGGCCATCTTCAAGACGTTCGAAGCCTGAGGCCCCTTTGCGCCTTGCACGACCTCGAACTCGACGTTTTCTCCCTCTTTCAAGGTCTTGAATCCTTCTCCTTGCAGCGCGGAATAATGTACGAAGACATCATCCCCGCTCTCAAGGCGAATGAATCCAAATCCCTTGCGATCGTTGAACCATTTGACCGTACCTTTTGTTTTCACAAGAACACTCCTTTCCTCAACGACCACGCCTAGTTACGTGGCCGGCCTCGGAACCTAGTTGGCGACAGACATGATGCGGAGAAAAGACAGGAAGAAATGCAGGGTGGAATGACGGGTTCATTGGAGAGACAAAATCGATCACGAAACCCATCTCGGTTACAATTCGCGCAGCATGTACCACGGCGTTTCAAATCTTGTCAAGCCATTCTTTGGCCGCATGCTCGCCGGCCGTGAGCTAGACAAGCCTCGCCTGCTCACCTATAGTGTCGCATCGGGCTAGGAGCGTGACTTTTCGAATGTTTCTACGAACGCTGCTGGATCGCTACATCTTCACCGAACTCCTTTCCCCTTTTAGTGTCAGCCTCGGGGCACTATGTTTTGTGATGCTCACGCGGGAACTTCTGCGCTTAGTGGAACTACTGGTGTCCAAAGGCGTCGGGATCGTGGCGGTCCTGCAAGTCTTCGCCACTCTGATGCCGTCGTTCCTCGTGTTGACCCTCCCGATCGCCGGGATCATCGCCTCGATCACCGCCTTCGGACGGCTATCCTTCGACAAAGAATTGGTGGCGATGCAGACTGCGGGCCTGAGCCTCATGCGATTGGCTCGCCCAGTGCTGCTCTTTGCCTTGCTCGTGTTCGGGCTGACCTTGTGGTTGGCGCAGTGGGGGCAACCCTGGGGTTCCACGAATCTGAAGAAAGTGGCGCTGGATCTCCTTCGGGATCAGCTGGTGCTGGCGCTGGAGCGGGGTACATTTAACGAGCCCATACCCAAGATGATGATCTATGTTCCGGATGGGAATCCTGAACAGGCCATGACCGGTATCTTTGTGTCCGACGAGCGGAATGCAGATGATCCCCGCATCATCGTGGCGCAACAGTATGAGGTCTTGATGGATCCCTCTACCAATCAAGTCGCCTTACGCCTGCAGCACGGAGTCATTCACAGCCGAAAGAATCAGGCCGATCAATACGAACAAGCGTCCTTTGCGAGCTACGATCTGAAACTCTCGCTAAACCAAAGCGGCTACTCAGCCATGGAGGAACCTCCGTCGTACGACGACATTATCGCCCAGCTCGCACAATCCCAATGGCGCGACCCGTATGCGCTCCGACAATTGATGGGGTATTATAAAGAACTGGCCTTTCCGACCGCCTCGCTGGTATTTTGCCTTTTAGGTGTCCCGGTCGGCATCGCCTCGAAACGATCCGGTCGAATCGGCGGATTTGCGGTCGGTGTGTTAGTCGTCATCGCCTACTACATGCTGAACGTCGCCTGCGAATTCCTGGTCATGACAGCAAACCTGCCGCCCTTTGCCGGGGCCTGGGTACCGAACGGTATTTTCTCTCTCACCACCGTCGTGTGGTATTACATCATGAGTCGCCAGTAACCCCATGCCCATTCTCTTCCGCTATCTCCTTCGCGAGTACGGAAAAATCTTCACGATGTGTTTCAGCGGGCTGATGACGATTTATCTCGTCATCGACTTCTTCGAAAAGGTGCGCCGCTTCTTGCGCTCCGACGCCAATTGGCTTGACTTCCTGACGTATTTCCTTCTCAAGGTTCCCGCAATCTCCCTCCAAATTGCGCCGTTGGCCATCCTGATGGCCACATTGCTAACTTTTGGCTTGCTCTCGCGAGGCCACGAAATCACGGCCATGCGCAGTTGCGGCATCAGTTTATTCTGGATTATCTCCCCCTTTATCGGCTTCGCTGCAGGGATTGCCCTCGTGCTCTTGCTCTTCAGTTCCACCGTCATCCCGCTGGCCGCGGGCAAGTCCGAAGAGATTCGGACCACGCGCATCGAGAAAAAGCCCCCCGCCGCAGCCGTGAAACTTATGCAGCCCTGGACGAGAGTGGGCGCCGATCGGCTCATGCAGGTCACGAGCGTCTCCGTCGGCGGGGATCTCTTGGGCGGCGTGCGTCTCTTTCAGTTCGATCGCAACTTCCAACTGGTCGACATGACTGAAGCCAACGAAGGCCGCTATAGTGACTCCACGTGGACCCTGTACCAGGGGCGGCACCGACGATTTCCCCCCGATGGAACCGTGTCAACCACCGTATTCGACCGCCAAGCCATCGTGCTGCCCCTCATTCCCGATGACTTCACCACTTGGCTCGCCGGCGATTCCGAGTTGATGACGTTCCATGATATCCGGGCATACACCAGACGTCGGCAGCAGCAGGGTTCTCAGGCCGCACGGCTTACGGTAGACTATTATAGCCGAATCGCGTTCCCGTTCGTCACCGTGATCATGGTCTTGGTTGGCATTGCGCTGAGTCTGCGCCGGAGTGGCACCAGAGGAGGCGGCATGGCGATGGGCATTGGGCAGGCGCTCGCCGTCGGCTTCTGCTATTGGACGACACACTCCATCGCGATCGCACTCGGCCGAGGTGGGGCCTTGACGCCTCTGATCGCCGGCTGGATGGCAAACGTGCTCTTCACGAGTTATGGCCTCTATCTGATGTTCAAAGTACGGTATTGAGGTCGCCCAGTGCGAGAGACAGGCTGAAGGCCGAAGGTCGGACGCGCCTTCAGCATTGAGCCCGCCTCGTGTGGCTGCTGGTTGACTGATCCAGACGCTTCCGGTAAGTAGAGCACTAAGGGTTCACCGAAAGGATTTCGGCAAGATGCGCTCGCGTGTTGTCGTCACAGGGTTGGGGATCGTCTCTCCCATCGGGATCGGGGTCAGTGATTTTTGGAAAGCCGCCCTCGCCGGCCAATCCGGCATCTCGGCAATTACATCGTTTGACCCATTTCCCATGGATGGCTACCGCTCCAAGGTCGCAGGCCAGGTGCGTGATTTCGCGGTCGAACGGTTTGTCGACTCAGCCCATGGCGAACGCGTGGACCGCTACGCCCAATTTGCCCTCGTGTCAGCGAAGGAAGCGTTGGCCGACTCGGGCCTCCGGATAGCGAAAGAGAACCCCCACCGCGTCGGGGTCATCGTGGGAGCCGGCATGGGCGGGATGGTGATGGGCGAGCGTGAAATCACGCAGCTCTACCAGCAGCAGAAACCTCATCGCGTCCATCCCAACTTTATTCCCGTCATCACCCTCAATTCGGCCTCCGGCATTCTCGCGATGGCCTATGGCGCCAAGGGCCCCAACCTGACCATCTCGACCGCCTGCTCCTCCAGCGCCCACGCACTCGGACAAGCGCTCCACTGTATCCGCGAGGGTCGTGCCGATGTCGTGATTACCGTGGGAGCCGACGCCAGCATTACCCCGCTCGTCTTCGCCGGATTTTGTTCCCTGCGTGCGCTTTCGTCCAAATTCAACGATTACCCGGAGAAGGCCTCTCGGCCCTTCGATCGATTGCGAGACGGTTTCATCATGGGAGAAGGCGCCGGGACGCTCATCCTGGAATCGGCCGCGCATGCCAAGAGACGCAAGGCGAGAGTTTATGCCGAAATTGCGGGCTACGCCGCCACCAGCGAGGCATATCACATGGTCATCCCTCGTGAAGATGGCCTGGAGGTGGCCCATACGATGCGGCTTGCCCTCGGGGATGCCGGCGTGACCCCGGCACAAGTGGATTACATCAATGCTCACGCCACGTCGACAACCATCGGCGACGCCGTCGAAGTCAGGGCGATTCGACGACTCTTTAAATCGCGCGCGGACAAGATTACCGTCAGCGCCACCAAGTCACTGATCGGCCACACGCTGGGCGCCGCTGGTGCAATCGGGGGCATCGCCTCGGTGCTGGCCCTTCACACGGGCCAGATTCATCCAACCGCTAACTATGACGACCCAGATCCGGCTTGTGCGCTGGCCGGACTCTCTCGATCAGCGCAGGAGCGTCGTGTGAAGGTGGCCTTGCTGAATGCCTTTGGATTTGGCAGCAACAACGCCGCTGTGGTATTGAAACAGGCGACCAAGTAGCAGGCTGCTCAAACAGGCCGCCCGTGGGACGTGAATCGTTAAACGTGAAAGGTTTCGGAAGAAGAGTACTCGAGAGTCCTACGTTTCACGTCTTACGTTTCACCTTTCACGATTAACGACGGCGAGCATCAACCGATGACAACCGATCCCAGTATATCGTTGAAAATCCGTACAGCCTTGGCTGAGTACCTAAAACGCGATCCGGCCACGATACTGACCACACAGCATCTGCGTGATGATTTAGGACTCGACTCTATGGCGGTGATCGAACTGCTGTATCGCATCGAGGAGGCCTTCGATCTCCAGATCCCCGACCAAGACCTGGTGGGGCTGACGAACGTCGGCCATGTTGTGAGTTATGTGGAAAAGAGGTTGGGGAAACCAGCGAAGCCGTCGAAGCCAAAGGGCAAGAAGAAATCCTAAACCATATGGCGATGCGGGCACGCATTCCTATCTCATTGGCACAGATCCACGGCGTAGTCGGCGGAGAACTTGTGGGGTCGCCACAAGCCACCGTCACGAGCCTAGCCGGCTTTGAAGAGGCAGGCCCGAACGATCTGACCTTCGTCACCGGGGATCGGATGCTCAAGTCGAGCAGGCCTACCGCTGCCGGAGCACTCCTTGCCCACCGGCGTCTTGCTGAGATCGCCAATCCTCACATCGTAGTTGCTAATCCCACACTGGCCTTTGCGCAGATCGCACAGACTTTCTTTTGCCCTGTCTCCCCTCCCCGTGGCATTGCCGCGGCCATCGTCCGTGGCGCTGACACTCAGGTCGGTTCCGATGTCTCGATCTGGCCGGGAGTCACCCTGGGGGATCGGGTCACGGTTGGCGCAAGAGTGACACTCTATCCCGGTGTTTTTGTCGGCAACGATACGACGATCGGGGACGATACGCTGCTGTATCCCAACGTCGTCGTCAGGGAAGGCTGTACGATCGGAGCGCGGGTGATCATTCACAGCGGCACGGTGATCGGGAGCGACGGATTCGGCTATGTGCAGGATCAGGGACAGCATTATAAAATTCCCCAGCTCGGCGGAGTTACGATCGAGGATGACGTTGAGCTTGGGGCGAATGTCACAGTCGACCGAGCCACCGTCGGCCAAACGGTCATCAAGCAGGGCACCAAGGTCGACAATCTGGTCCAGATCGCCCATAACGTGACGATCGGTGCCCATTCAATCCTGGTGGCACAGGTCGGGATCGCCGGCAGTACTCGCGTGGGGCATCATGTCATGATCGGTGGACAGGCAGGGCTGTCAGACCACATCGTCATCGGAGATCAGGTCATGATTGCCGCTCGCGCAGGTGTCAACCGCAGCCTCGAACCCAACCAGATCGTGTCAGGAGCTCCCGTGATGCCGCATGAAGTCTGGGTGAAGGCCCAAGCCGTGATTCCACGGCTTCCTGAACTCCGGCAGGCCGTACGCACATTGGAAGAACGGATGAAGCAGCTTGAAACATCGCACTCGGCTCCTCAAGCCTCCAGGACAAAGGCCAAGAAAAGGAACCGTAAATCGTGAAACGTTAGAGGTGAAGCGTGAGGGATGAGGCGTAAAACGTGACACCTGGGACTGCAGGATGCTCAAAAGGGCCAGACTTCTCACCCGCCCAACCCTCCGATTGCTTCGCAATCGGTTTCCCGAGACGTGCCATTAGCCCGTGCGAGGGCCTTTCAGTTCGCCAACCTCAATTCAAGGGAGTAGCCAAGGCTGCCCTTTACTGCGCGCATCGGACGATATACATGTTCCCTCCAAGCTAGCTCGTTACCTCTTCAGGGATGGGGGCTGATTGATCTTCCACTGCGCGCGTCCAACGAGGGCCTTCTCAGGCCGCGCGTTGCGCGAGCACAGAACATCATCAGGCTCCATCCCCTCCTCTGTTCTGCGAGCAAGAAGAGCACCTGGCCGCTCCCCCCTGCTGGCGGCCTTTTTCAGCATCCTGCTAATCCACAACTCCACGCCAACAGAACAACTTGGCCCAGTAGAATCCAGCCCACGGCACCAAGACAGCCGGGAGCGGGTCTAGGTCGCCGCGAATGATGGCCACGGCGGATGCACCGAAGATCAGGGCCGCTCCGGCAATGGAGATCGCGGTGACAAAACCGCGCCCAGAGTGTTCGATCGACGGCACCTCCGGCTCAGCCTTGGCCTTCCTGTTGCGTTGAGCCACAGCTGTCCGCATCCGTGCTGCATACACCTCGGGAAAGACCGTGAAGAGATAGCGGTGATAACGTGCCTGCCCGAACCCACACGCCGCTCCAACCGCGATCAAGATTGAGCTGGTGAGAAACGTCACCCAGCTGTACGTATGGTTTACCAGGAGTTGATAGCCGAGTGACCCCACCCCACCGACCATGCAGACTAGTCCGATCGTCCCGGCCGGGAGGAGGATATGGGACCGGACATAGTAGCGAGCTTGCTCATCAATCTTCTCCGGTCGCAACACCGTCACAAGTTTCGGCATCGATGCGTTCTCCGGCCATTTCTGCTGCCAGACTTCTCGTCCTCGACAAGAAAAGGCAGTAAGCCGGCGGCATCATACCATCCTTCCGTTGCTTGTTACATGGACGGGGAAAGAAGATTAGGCGTCTGCGTCGGGTCTGATTGAGCAGGACGCTTAATCCCCTTGACTAGATGAGAAGTTGTGGATGACACAGGAGCAACGGTAGTCGGCATACCTGATTTTCATGTCATAGGCACTCATCTGCTTACTCAATGGTACGAAGGCGGGCGTCGGCACCGAAACGTCTCTCTCTGACAGGTCTTCAACCGTCATCCGTTTGAAGCTCAGCGAAGGAAAAGGCGACAGTGAGGCAGGACATTGGCATCTTCACTTTCGGTGTCCCCAAAAGGTGTGTATGATTTGTGGATAACCATGTGGATGAGCGACCAATACCATGCCGTACCACAGCACCTCGCAGATTGCCTAATCGGTAGGCAGCACAATCCGTGCAATTTCACCGAGATGCAATTTTTCAGCAGAAACTCGTATTGGGAGAAGAGCGCAGATTCCGCACGACTCGGAAGATTCTTTAGAGTCGAGCGCACAGAAGTGTGCAGGGTGATAGGAGGTGCGAGACTAGCGAGAAAAGCGGGACGAGCAGACGGGGAAGAATTCAAGGTTCGAAGTTCGAGGTTTACAGAATTTCGAGTCGCGCCTGTCGTGCTAAGCCTGCCCGTCGCGCGCTTGAGAAGCCGGCAGGATATCACTGATGGCTGACCGTTCGACGCGCCCGATATTGCCCCACTGTTCCGCCATCGGAATCAATGCATGAATCCTCGTCTCGACCGTTCCCAGTCGCTGTGCCAACGTCGACGTTTTACGATAGGCCGCGACCATGAGGAAGGATCGCAGCCCTTGCAAAAACATCGCGATCATCGTTGCCTGCACATGGCCGGCCAGATCGTAGAGGGCCTCGACCTGTTCGAGAATCGGATCGAGCTGAGACGCGGTGACGGAATCCGTCGCCCCGCTCGCTCGTATATTCGCAAGAGTTGAACTGATGATGGGAACCCGCCGACGGACTTCTTGAAGGAACTCTTCGTCGAGTCGGTCAAGTTCAGTTAAGATGCGCCCGACGCCGGCGACATCAAGATGATCGGCTTCCCGTTCGGCTCGCTGAATCACCGCCTCCAGCACATCGCGGGTTGGCTGCATCGACCGGGCACGAGCTTGCTGCAGGTCCCGCAGGGCATGGATCAGCGGGACGCTGGCGGTCACGGTGAGAGGAGTCTGCAACTGGGGAGCCGCAAGTTGCTCAGTCACGATGGCAGGAAAAGCCCCCACGGATTCGCTCACCCTTTCCACAGGAACGTCATCAGTTCCAGCACGTTCGTCCTCGTGGTCTCCTGCTAAGCGACGCACGGCCAGGCTGATCCGATCCAACCCCTCCTGAAGCGACTGGAGCGCTGCCGTCATCGCACGCGGTTCTTGGCGGGCCACATCGTGGAGAATCGGAAGCAGATTCGAGGCCATCTGCTCGATAGTACGGAGCTGTACCGTCGACGCAGATTTGGCAAGGTTCGTAATGCCGTGTAAGACAATCCCGTAGAGCTTCGGACGCACCGCTCCGTTGACCACCTCAGTGAGCTGTTTCAACGCCATCTGAATTTGAGCCAGCCATTGATGCGCTTCGAGGGCGAATAACCCGATCACTTCCTTTTCATAACTTGCATCCGCAAGATCCTGCGCAGGAGGCTGACTTATCCATCGATGCGCGCCAGACAGCGAGGCAGCCCCGCCTTCTGGCACAGAAGTCCTGGACTCGACGGCACCTTGAATCGCACTCGCGAGAGCATCCAAGCCTTCCAAGAGCGACGTAAATTGATCAGATGCCGAGGGAACAACCCCGGATGTCTTGGCGCGCGTTTCATCCGCTGGAAAGGATACGCGCGCAACGTCAGGAGGCTGCAGTGTTTCGATGATTGACACGAGAGGGGTGAGGCTTAGATCGAGCTGCCGCCCCTTCTGGCCACGGGCCGCATCGCCGTCGATCCACACGACTGGGCGGAGTGGATAGCGCGCATTGACGTGCATGACAGACCCGACTTCGCCGGTGGTCAATCGTACCGAGGTACCCAGCGGATAGGCCGACAGCTGTTCGACCAAGGCTTTGACGACCTCGCGAGGGAACGCCGTCCGTTCCGCCACCATCAATTCTCGCACCGCTTCGTGCGGGAAGAATCGGCGGCGATACCCACGCGGGCTCACGAGGGCATCGAAGATATCCACCACGCCGATAATTTGGGCAAACTCGCTGATCTGCCGCCCCTTCAGCTTGTTCGGATACCCCTGCCCGTTCCACCGCTCGTGCGCCTGGCGCACCACTTGTGCCAGCCAGTCGTATTTCGGACCTGCCTTCTGAATCGCTTCATAGCCGAGTTCGGGATGCCGTTCAATGAGCGTACGTTCATCATGAGTCAACCGGCCCGACTTGGTGATCAGCGACTGCGGCACGGCAAAGAGACCGATGTCGTGCAGGAGCCCCGCGAAGGTGAGCCGTTCCAGCTCTTTTCCGTGAAATCCCAGTCCGGCACCGACCTTTGTCGCCAAAACTGCGACATTCACGAGATTTGTAATCAGCGGAGGGCCTGCGGGACCGCTCATAGCCTGAACGAGCAATTGGTCACTTCTCTTGAGCGCCTCAGCCATCCCCGTTGCCAAAGCGGACAAGGCCTCCAAGTCGAGTTCGTCTTGCCGTTGCACGGCAAGAGCCACGCCGGTCAATTGCTCCTGCGCAATGCTATACCAGTCTGTGGCGCTGTATTCGTTCATGGCCTGCGGCCGTCCTCACGGAACATTCGACAATACATCATATGACTTGCCCGACCCGCTGAACAAGCCGGTCATCGGACTGTAAAACGTGCTCGATCGCTCCAGTGAAGCGACATTGATCACAGAGTGCATTAATGAGCCGCCCGATCCCATTGCCCTGTTCATGAATGACTGCGTCGATCGGAAGAGCCCGGAGTCGCAAATATTTCGTACAATCGACTTCTGAGTTCATCGTGCCATCACCATCACTCGGAGGTGCTCTTTCTCCACGCGCCTCAACGAACCTGTGTGCGGGGTGTCGGCATATTGGTTACGAGCGGCTGGCAGGGAGCACACCATCGATCGCGGCACGTTGGGCCCGTCCATGCTCCACCCACTGGCGGATGGCACCGCCCATCACGTGCAGCCGGGCCTTCACCGATTCCACCCGTGTGGCGGCCGGAAGCACTCGACGTTGCGCCACCACGGTCAGCAGACTGTGCAGACCTGTGAAAAACATCATGGCCGATCCCGCATTCACCTGCTGCGCTTCTGTGCGCAGACGTGCGACGTCTTGAAGAGAGGCTTCGAGTGCCGTCATGCGTGAGGAGGCCTCATCCCCGTCCATCTTGAGGGCACTCATCTTCTTAACGATCTCGGGCACCCGCTCGTCAATCGCCTTCAGAAATGACTCTTCCGCTTCGGACATCCGCGCAAGATATCCATGAATGACCGTCGCATCGATACGTTCGATACCGGCCTGAACCTGTCCTTCCATCTGCTCGATCAGGTTCCGGATAAGGTTGCGCCCGGACGCAATACCGGAAGGCTGTGTTTTTTGTAGTTCCTGAAGCGCTTGCAGAACCTTCCCAGGAGAGAGACTCGCGTAAACCGCCTCAGCCGCCGTACCACTCCCGTCGTCTTCAAAGGAGATGCCCGTCGCACGGGTCAACGCCGTATGGATCTGTCCCAGCTGTTTACAGAGCGAAAGAAAGTCCTGAACAGAGAGCGCCTTCTGAGGGTCCTGGAGGGCTTCAATCAAGGGAATCGCCGCGAAACTGGCATGCTCGACCTCTGGAAGATTGATCGTGGCAGCGGTTCCGCCGAGACTCGTCACTCCGGCAGAAATCGTCGTAATCAGCTTGGCATGCCGCTCCGGCGCCGGCCCCTGTTGCAGCTCATCCAGAGCGACATGAATGTTCTGGAGCCATTCATGTGCTTCCTGAACAAAGATATCGATCAGCTCTTTCTGAAAATCGTCTGTGGTGTCGGCAGCCATGACATCAGTCCCTCAGGACAGTGACGGTCCACGAGAATGGATCGTCCAAGATCAGTGCCGTTGTTTTCCGCTTCCCAGCTGAGAAGCCAATCCCGCAATCTCGCCAAGCTTTGTCGCTATCTCTTCAAACCGCTTGGTGGCTTGCTCGGCCGCTTGCTCAGTTTCGGATACGTGCTTCGCCATCTGACTATTTCGTTCTCGTTCCGTCCGAAGCAGTGTTTCAAACTCCTGGGCTTTCTGCGAAGCGCGCTCAGCCTCGGAGACACGCGCGGCAAGACCCTTGCTTTTTTCCTGTTCAGCAGCGAGAGCTTGTTCTAACGTGCGCACTCGTCCAGCAGCCTGTTCACTCTCGGCCACACGACGAGTCAAATCGCTCGTACGTTCCTGCTCTTTCGCAAGTTGCTGCGCCAAGCCCTGAGACCGAGTCACCGACTCTTCCATCGCGGTCATCGTTTGAACCAGTTGCGTGGCTGCCTGACGATCGGCTTGCAGAGTCGACTCCAATTCTTGCACCCGAGCGGTAGCGCTATCAGCCTCTGCGAGTTGCTTCTTTAGCTGGGTAGTCTGTTCACGTTCCATTGCTAGCATCGACTCGAGTTCCTTGACACTACCCAACAGTCCTTCGAGTTGCGCCACTTGCTGTGTACTGTGCGTTGCTCGATTTCGTTCGACCAAAAGTTCCGCCGCAGGCGCGGCAGCGCCTTGCCGTTTGGCCAACAGTTCGAGCACGCGATCCTTGAGAGACGTGCCCTGGAACGGCTTTTTCAAAACCCCGTCGGCGTGACAGGATTCAGCCTGCTTCGTCACCTCATCGTTCACAATGCCGGAGATCAAGAGCACTGGCGTGTTCACTAACGCCTTCTGCGCGCGCACAAAGGCGCAAACCTCATAGCCGCTTTTATCCGGCATAATCACGTCGGACACGACCAGGTCAGGCGTCTCTTTGGCCAAATAGGCCAAGGCCTCCTCGCCGTTCGCAGCAAGAGTGACTCCAAATCCAGCCTCGGTCAGTAATCGTTCGGCAACTTTCCGGACCGCAATACTGTCGTCGGCAACCAACACTTTCGGCATCGCAGAGTCCTTTCCTCAGTACTCTGAACTTCTGACGGCATCCTGTCTCGATCGGCCAAGTCGTTGCAACTCTACAATCGCGACATCGTTTTCGCCAATCGTGACTGAGCCCAGCGTTTCAATATCCCCTCTATCGTTCGGGCGAATTGCCGTCGCATCCACGGTCTCGAGAGACGGCACATCGCCGTCGATGCAGATCGCCATCGGCCCGTCGAGCTGGCGAGCCACCAGGCACAGCAACGGATCTCCCTGCACGGTGCGACTCAGTCGGGCTGCCAAATCGTAGACCGGCATCACATGGTTGTCCCGCTTCAGCATGGCTTGCACGAATGGAGTCCGACTCGGCACCGGAATGCTCTCAGTCCAGGGCGACACCCCTCCCACATCTTCAGTCCGTGCGGCCAGCTTCATTCCACCAACGGAAAACACCACCACATTCCACGACCGTTTCGTGGCCTGAGCGTGCTGCTGTCCATGAGCTGCCCTCAGCATGATTCACCGACCGCTGCTGTGGTCGCCGCAACCATCTGTTCCGCTTGCCCGACGGACACAGGTATTACGTCGACCAACTCTCCCAGCGCCCACGAAGGATTCAGAATCAACACCAACTGATCCTGGTACAGCATCATCCCCCCAAACCAGTTTCGTTCATCGCGTTGAAACTGTGGCGGCAACGGAAGACAGTCTTTCCGCTCTACGTCCGTCAAGCCCACCACCTGCTCAACGCGAATCGCACCGTGGGAGCGGTCGCTCGAGTACAACACTGTCCTCGTCTCGAGACCGGACAAGTTGGCGACCACCGAAAGCCGTTGGGCAAGATCTACCGGTTGGTAGACGGTCCCCGCCGCAGTCACGGCCTGTTCGTTCCCGGCCTCCGCTTGCGTGAGAACGCCACGAACCCCATCTGCTGGCAGGGCCACATAGCTGCACCCCAGCCGGACGACCAAGAAACTGGCCGTCTCCACGAGCATGTTTGTCGAATTATGATGACCTCGTAAACTCATAATGAATAGGAACGAATGAATCTTATTTGCGCGCGGCGGCTTCTTTGCCGATCAAGCGCTCAACTTCCTGAATCAAGGCCCGCTCATCTACCGGCTTGGTAATATAGGAGCTCGCTCCGATATTGAGTGCCATGTGTCGGTGCTTGTCACCGGCTCGCGTCGTCATGACGATGATCGGTGTCTGCTGTGTTTGCGCTCGGCTGCGCAATCCCTGGATCACTTCATAGCCATTGAGCTTCGGCATCTCAAGATCGGTGATGATCAGTCGATAGTTTTGCGCAGACGCCTTACGGAGACCGTCTTCTCCATCCACCGCCGTATCGACATCATACCCGGCCGACTCCAACATCCGGCCCACGAACTTTCGGATGCTCAAGGAGTCGTCGATCAAAAGAAGCGACTGCTCCGATGCATTCGGCTCTGGAGCCTCGGCGTATGGAACCAGCGCGTCCGCCGACGCCGTCGCGTCCGAAGGCAACTCCGGTACCGCAGCGGCGTGCGTCCCTCGCGCCATTAATCGAGCAGGATCCAACACAAGAACCACGCGCCCTTCCGGATCGATGGTGGCGCCGCCGAAGCTGGAATGATCCAACGACTTAAACGACCCCAACGGCTTAATGACAATTTCATGACGACCGAGCAATTCATCGACCAGCAGGCCGATCATCCCATCGGCCGTTCGCACGATGACAACCGGCTTTCCGATTTCCACCGGTACACTGCTTCGATTGAGGAGCTGTTGGAGCGGCTGCACTTCGATCGCCTCGTCACCGATATGCAAAATCGATCGTTCGCCCATCTGTTGATACACGCCGTGAGACAACATGGTGACTTCTCGCACTGCCGGCAGAGGAATCCCGTAGCGCTCACTTCCTGCTCGCACCATAAGAGCTGTTGCAATCAATAATGTAAGCGGGAGACTCAAGGTAAACTTTGTTCCCACGCCTCGAATGGATTCGACGTCGATGTGGCCGTTCATGCTTTCAATGACCCGCTTGACCACATCCATGCCGACTCCTCGCCCCGCCTGATCGTCGATCTGGTCGGCCGTCGAGAATCCCGGCACGAAAATAAACCTGATGACTTCGGATTCAGGCATCGAACGGGCCACCTCCGGGCGGATCAATCCTCGCTCTACCGCCTTGGCCCGGATCTTTTCGACGTCGAGCCCGGCCCCATCGTCTTCCACCTCGATCAACACCGCATTCCCACGATGCGCTGCGTGGAGATAAATCGTGCCAGCCGCCGGCTTCCCCTTCGACACGCGATCAGCCGCAAGCTCGATTCCGTGATAGACCGCGTTGCGCACGAGGTGCACCAAAGGATCGACCAGCCGATCCACGACGCCCGCATCGACTTCGGTATGTTCACCGGACGTGACCAACGTCACTTCTTTCCCCGTCGCGCGCGCCATCTCGCGCGTGGCCCGGCGGAATCGGGTGAACGGGGTGCCGACCGGCACCATGCGGGCCCGAGCGATTTCATCCCGCATACCGAGGGTCAGCTGTGCCAGGTGACTCATGTCTTCATGTGAACGGCGGATCGACCCGCTCAATTGCGTCATCGACTCTGAAATATCCGCCGTAACCTCGTTAATGCGTCGAGCTAAAATATTAAAATCGTCGTACTTGTCGAATTCAAGGCTGCCGAAGTCGCTGAGACTGGTGACTCCTTGAGCCGGGGCGGTCGCGGGACCGGGGGAGGAGGTCGGAAGGGTAAAGGTATGCTTCTCCGCGAACGAATGGACCGATTCGACCAGTCGGCCCTTATAGGCCAATACTTGTTGCGAGAGTTGCTCCAGCATATGCAGCCGCTGCTCGAGCCGTCCTCGCCCGATGACGAGCTCACCGACCAGATTCAACAATCGTTCCAACCGATCGCGGCTGACGCGGATGACTTCGCGGTCTTCTGCGGCTTTACCGTCCGCCGTTTTACCTTCCGCCGCTTTGGCAGGTTCGATTTCTTGTTGATCGCCTGGTTCTTGGTCCACCGCCGCTTCGACAAGATGAACGGCTGAACCCGACTCCACCACCTGAGCCGCCAGTGGCTGATCCAGCTGTTTAAGTCTTTGCAGCGCGACAGCAAATTGCTGGCGCAGCATGTCGAGGGACGTGGGGTCCCGCCTCATCAACATGCGTACCACATCGA
>DASQFV010000230.1:0-2893 GCA_035632975.1 Nitrospiraceae bacterium | reverse complement strand
CGTCACATGCGGGAGTGGATGATCAGTGAAAAAGACAGAGAAGGATAACGCGCACAAGTTCCGATAACGAATATAAACGTACGCACAAAAAAGGAGGGGCGGCGATGTCAGATATCACGCAAGGTAAGGAAAATTTCGAAGACGGTACACAGATATCGCGCCGCAGCATCCTGGTCGGCGGGGCCGCCATGGTCGCCGTTGCAGCGCTGCCTGCGGCGACGTTTGCCGCCGGTACCAAGGCCGCGACTTCAACCTCTCCGAACCGCACGCAAAGGAGACAATCCATGAGCACGATCACCACCAAAGACGGCACGCAGATCTACTACAAAGACTGGGGCAGCGGGCAGCCCGTGGTCTTTAGTCACGGATGGCCGCTGAGCGGGGACGCTTGGGAAGACCAGATGCTGTTCCTGGGCCAACGCGGCTATCGCGTCATCGCCCACGATCGCCGGGGCCATGGACGATCGAGTCAGCCGTGGAACGGCAACGACATGGACACTTACGCCGACGACCTCGCAGCACTCGTCGAGGCACTCGATCTGAAGAACGCGGTCCATGTCGGCCACTCCACTGGTGGCGGCGAAGTCGCCCGCTACATCGGCCGGCACGGCACGAAACGGGTAGCCAAGGCCGTGCTGATCAGCGCGATTACGCCACTCATGCTGAAGACGCCGAACAACCCAGGCGGCTTGCCGATCGAAGTCTTCGACGATATCCGCGCCAAGGTCCTGGCCGATCGCTCCCAGTTCTTCAAAGACGTCGCGATGCCGTTCTACGGCTTCAACCGGCCGGGCGCAAAAGTCTCAGAAGGCGTGCGGGATTCGTTCTGGCTCCAGGGAATGCAGGCCGGTTTCAAAGGCGTCTTCGACTGCATCAAGGCGTTCTCCGAGACGGACCAGACCGAGGATCTCAAGAAGATGACCGTGTCGACGCTCCTCATCCACGGCGACGACGACCAGATTGTGCCGATCGGCGCCTCGGCCCAGGCGGCGGTGAAGATCGCACCGAAGGCACAACTCAAGGTCTATCCCGGCGCACCGCACGGGCTGTGCACCACCCACAAAGACCAGGTCAACGCGGATCTGTTCGCCTTCTTGAAGGCATGACGCAGTGTGTGGATGTTACGGGCGATGCTGTAGAAGAATATACGGGGACATTCTGAATTTCTGGAAGTGAACCTACGCCCGAAACCATTTCGCAGCGCGTGGCGGTATAGCCTGCGGCAGACCGGTCCCGAGCCCAGCCGAGGATTCGTCTCCGGCCTCCCCATTGTCCTCGTTCGACACACTAAAGACTTAGGCCCGTCAGGCCCAAAGACATAGAATGCCCCTGTTTCTGTTTGAAATATTTTTCTCGGGAACCGGACAGCGCTAGCGACGAAGCAGTCCGCCGATCGAGATTTGATATTCACAGGCGCGCACGGGAGTCAGCGAGACCTTTCCGATCCGGCTGAGACGGTCCACCGACATGAACACCTGCGCCCAGCCGATCTCCGTGAGTGTGCTGATGCCTTCCATGGATTGTGCACCCTTTTTCTTGAGGACACCGAGCATTCTTCGATAGACCGCATGTGGAGTGGTGGGCGGTTGGCTGTGAGTTCTCATGGTCCCCTCCGTGGAAAAAGAAAGGTGAGAAGCAATGTGGGCGATACGTATGTACTTGCATGTAAGTATGCGCCCATCTTTCCAGCTTGCAACGAATTCGTGAAAATCTGCACAAGAAGAAGAATGAGTGTCAGCGGCGGGACAAATTGGGACATTCTGAATTTCGCGGCGCGTGGCGGGGATCTGGTTCATCTGATTTCATTCGTCTTTCTCGTTTGTTTGGTTCGACGAACGAGAGAGACGAGACCGCCCCATGCACCAGATAGACCACCTCTGAATCGCCCTCCCTTTCGCCTCTCGCAATGCTTCCACAGTACGGCAGTTCTCGTTCGCTGTACGACAAAGGAATCGTCTAGGCTGACCCTGAGAAAGTAAACGGAGCGAGCCCCCTTTCTTCACGTTTAGAAGTGGACTCTCCTCTTCCAATGCTAAAACAGATTATTGCTTGACAGCAGTGTACGAAGGACTAACCTCGATTAGATCAGTAGTCAGGTATTCGGTTACTGGTATTGCACGTCTTAGCGAGGGCTACCCTATGAAGGTGCTCGGACTCCTCCGCACGGAACATTGGCGAGTTGGCACCAAACTTCTCGCCTTCACCGTGCCACCGCTCGTGGCGGTCATTCTCCTGGCAACCTGGGCCGTCTATGATAGAAGTGCCGCCAGCCTCGAGCAGAAGATGACCGCACGAGCAGAATCGATCCATGCCCAGATCATGGCCGACCGGGAATACTACGCGTCCGTCGTCGTCCCCCGCATCCTCGAGCTCGGTGGGAAGCTCGCAGCCCAATACCACGACGCCCGGGGAGTTCTGCCGCTGCCGGCCACCTTTGTGCGCGAGGCGTCGGAAATCGTCGCGACGGAACATGGGGGATATATCGCGAAACTGATCAGCCCGTGGGCGATCAATAAAAACCAAGGGTTAAAAGACCAGTTTCATCGCGACGCCTTTGCGGCCCTCGCGATGAGCCCTGACAAACATTTTTTCCGGATCAACACGGTGGAGGGCCGGGCCGTGATGAGGGTCCTGATGGCCGATCGCGCTTCGGCCCAGTCCTGCGTGGACTGTCACAATGTTCATCCGGAAAGCCCGAGGCATGATTTCAAGTTGCACGACCTGATGGGCGGACTAGAGGTCATTATCCCCGTCGATCAGTACCTTCAGGAAAGTCGAGAGGATCTCCTCCTGACCGTCGGCGGCGGTCTTGGGATGTCCCTGCTGCTGGTCGGGATCGTCGCGACGGGAACCAGAAGAATCGTTGCACGTCCCTTAAGTCAACTCGCCTCGC
>DASQFV010000229.1:0-21833 GCA_035632975.1 Nitrospiraceae bacterium | reverse complement strand
CGCGGCACCGAAGTCGATGGCCTGGCCTGCCAAGAGGAATCCAGCTTGAAGGCTTGTCGCCTTGCGTGCTGCGACAAGGGCTGGAGCGGCATTCAAACAGACGATGTCCCGTTTGGGTCCTTTACGCCCTTGGAGAATGTCTCGAGTAATCAAGGCATTCTCTTGCGGCGTCCCTCCGGCTAGCTGTTTGGCTGGGACCAGCGTTAGTCCGAACTCCGTCGGGTCCAGGAAATAGTTCGAAAGTATGCCCCCTTTGGCTTCTGAAACCTGCGTTTTTTCGGTCAGGGTGATCTCATCGAGTCCGTCCATCCCATGGACGACAAAGCAATGTTGCGATCCCAGATGCATAAGCACATTCCCTAGCAGGGAGGTCAATCGCCCCTCATAGACGCCGAGCACTTGAATGGTGGCTCCTGCCGGATTGGTCAGCGGGCCCAAGAGATTCAGCATGGTCCGGATACCCATCTCCTGTCTTGGGCCGGCACAATGTTTCATGGCTCCATGATAGAGCGGAGCGAAGAGAAAGCCGATCCCGACCTCATTGATACAAGCAGCCACCCGTTCGGTCGACACATCGATCTTGACGCCGAGTGCCGAGAGGACGTCTGCACTCCCTGACTTGGATGACACAGAACGGTTGCCGTGCTTCGCCACGGTTAAACCTGCGCCGGCGACGACGAACGCCGTTGTGGTAGAAATATTGAAAGTGTGGGCTCCGTCCCCGCCCGTGCCACAGGTATCCACGACCAGGGGATCACCGACGGAGATGCGGATGGCCTTGGCACGCATGGCTCGCACAGAGCCGGCGATTTCCTCGACGGTTTCTCCCTTTAGACGGAGCCCCATCAAGTAGGCCGCAATTTGGGCCGGAGTCGCTGCGCCGTCCATGATCTCCAGCATCACCGATTCGGCTTCTTGTTCGGTGAGGGGGGAGCGGTCGGCGAGTTTGGCAATCGCGTCTTTGATCATGGATCGGAGACCAGGCGGGCCAGCCTACAGTTTAAGGAAGTTACGGAGGAGGTCCTTCCCTGCCATGGTCAGGATCGATTCCGGATGAAACTGCACTCCTTCGATGCCTAATGATCGATGGCGCAATCCCATGATTTCCCCCTCGGCAGTTTCGGCGGAGATCTCAAGACAGGAAGGCAGCGTCTCTCTCTTCACGATCAGGGAATGGTAGCGTGTGGCGTCAAATGGACTGGGCAACTGGTGGAAGATCGTTTTTCCGTCGTGCCGGATCTTCGACGTTTTCCCATGCATCAGCCGTTCAGCTCGAACGACATCGCCGCCAAATGCTACGGCCAGAGATTGATGGCCGAGGCAGACGCCCAAAAGTGGAAGACGCCCGCCGAAATGCCTGATGGTCTCGACAGACACGCCCGCTTCCATCGGTGTGCAGGGTCCCGGAGAAATGACGATGCGGCTGGGCTGCAGCGATTCGATCTGATCGATCGTAATTTTGTTGTTGCGGAATACCCGAATGTCTTCACCTAGCTCTCCGAAGTATTGCACCAGGTTATAGGTGAAGGAGTCATAGTTGTCGATCATCAGTAGCATAATAAACCGTGAGATGTGAGGCGATCATTCCAGTCCCTGCTCGGCCATTTCGATCGCCTTCATCATGGCCTGAGCCTTATTACAGGTCTCTTCATATTCGTGCTCCGGAATCGAATCGGAGACAATGCCGGCCCCGGCTTGAATGAAGGCCTGGTGCTTTTTCACGACGATCGTCCGGATATTAATGCACATGTCCATGTTGCCGGAAAAGCTAAAGTAGCCTACCGCGCCGGCATAAGGACCGCGCCTCGTGGGCTCGAGTTCATCGATGATCTGCATCGCTCGAATTTTCGGCGCACCGGAGACCGTGCCGGCAGGGAAGCAGGCTCGCAACACGTCGTATGAGGTCTTCGATTCATCCAGTTGCCCTGTCACATTCGACACAATGTGCATCACATGCGAATACCGCTCGACGTGCATGAGCGAATCCACAGTGACCGAGCCTGGTTTCGCCACGCGGCCGACATCATTCCGCCCAAGATCGACGAGCATCACATGCTCGGCCCGTTCCTTCTCATCCGCCAATAGCCGCCGTTCCATCTGTTGATCTTCTTCAGGCGTGACGCCACGGCGGCGCGTGCCGGCAATGGGACGGACGGAAATGACACCGTTTTCGCAACGGACGAGCGTCTCCGGTGAGGAACCAACCAGTTCGACCCCCGCGATACGGAGGTAATACATGTAGGGAGAGGGATTCACCACACGCAACGCGCGATAGAGCTGCAAAGGCGACGCCTGGACGTTGGTCTCCCATCGTTGGGATAACACAGCTTGCACGATATCGCCGGCCCGAATGTATTCCTTCGTCCGCACGACCATTTTCTCAAAGTCTGACTTGCTCATGTTCGCCGTAAAGGTCACCGGACGGCGGCGGCGATGCGGACGCGCTCGGCGGAGCGGACGTTTGAGTCTCGTGATCGTGCGTTCGATCCGTTCCGTTGCCGATCGGTAGGCGGCCTTGATGCCACGTTCCCCCTTTGCCGTAACATGGGCGGTGGCCACGACTTTGATCTTCTGAGCGACATTGTCGAAGATTAGCATCGTATCGGTGAGCAGAAAGGCGAAGTCCGGCAGATTAAGCGGGTCCTTTTGCCTGGCAGCCAAGTCCTCGAACGTGCGCACTATGTCGTAGCTCAGATATCCGACGGCGCCACCGACGAACGGGGGAAGGTCCGGCACGGTCACCGGGCGATAACCCTCCATCATCTCCCGCAAACGTTCGAGAGGGTTCCCACGGCTGGGAATGTGCTTCTTGCGTGTGCCTTGCACGAGAAGAAGGTGGCCCCGATCCTCGCGCACGACTATGGGAGATCCACTGCCGAGAAAGGAATAGCGTGCCCATTTCTCACCACCCTCAATGGACTCCAAGAGGTAGGCTGAGGGGCCATGATCGATTTTGGCAAAGGCTGAGACGGGGGTGTCATAATCCGCGAGAATCTCTCGATAGAGCGGAACGAGATTGCCCTCTCCGGCATATTGCCGAAATTGGTCAAGACTGAGGGAGTATTGCGGCGGGGCCACGTGGTCGTCCTATTATTCTTGGCCCACGATGAGCCTCTGTCCTACCTCGATAATGTCGTCCGGCAGTTTGTTCCACTTTCTGACCTTGTCGACCGAGACGCCATGCTGCAGACTGATCCGATAGAGCGTTTCGCCCGGCTTCACGACATGAACATTGGGCGACCCCATGCTGCTCAGCGACGAATCGGTTGGCCCGGGCTCAACCGGCGGTGTTTTATGCGTCGATGTGCGCGCGCGCTTCATATCGCCTTTGGCTTTGCGTTCCAGCAACGCAGATTCCTTCATGGCCTCGGCTTCTTCCTGCACGCGGGCCATTTGTTCCTGCGCGGCTTGCACCTGCGCCGTGAGTTCCCGATTCCTGGCTTCATACTCCATCAATTCATTTTTACTCCGCTTCACTTCACTATCGAGCTCACCGGTTCGCTTCTCTTCCTGGGCCAGAAGGCGTTGGAAATTCAGGCTGCGTGCCTTTTCCGCATCGTATTTCTCTGCCATGACACATCCGCTCAGCAACAGCCCTCCACAGATGACGGTGACGATTCGATAGCTGGATCTTGGCATCAACTTGATCACGCAATTCCCCCCCTTCATGGATACCTCCTCTTATTACGGTCGTGAGGGAGTTTCCCTCCTGCAGCAAGGGCTGGACACTGGCTGCCGATCAATGGAAACTCGATTCAATTCGGTTCTTAGAATAGTGTCTATCGCAGCGAAAGTCAAAGCGAATATGGCGCCTTCGCGGTTTGACCCACTCCCCGGCCCTATGGTACGGTCGGGGCCGTCACTTTCTCTGTTCGTCACCATCCAGTCCTATGGCCCACGCCGACATCCTTGCCAGACTGATTGCCCTCAGGGCCGAAATCAGGCGCCACGACTATCTGTACTATAGCAAGGATCGCCCAGAGATTTCTGATTCCCAGTACGATCGCCTCTTTCGAGAGTTGGTCGAACTGGAACAGGCCCACCCTGAGTTGGTGACGCCAGATTCTCCGTCGCAACGTGTCGGCGCACCGCCGCTCCAGGAATTGGCCAAGGTTCCCCACGAACAGCCGATGCTGAGTCTGGACTCGATTGTAGAGCAGAGCGAGGTCCAGGCATTCGACCAACGGATGAAACGGGCATTGGAAACCCCGTCCGTTGAGTACAGCGCCGAACCAAAATTCGATGGGTTATCAGTTGAACTGATGTACGACCATGGGATCTTTACCCGTGGAGCGACCAGAGGTGACGGAACGACCGGAGAGGATGTGACCGTCAATCTTCGCACGATCCGTTCCTTGCCGCTGCAGTTGCGCGCGCAACCCGGCCTTCCTGATCATCTTGTCGTGCGGGGCGAAGTGTATATGCGCCTCGACGATTTCCAAGCCTTGAATCGGCGCATGACGGAACGGGGCGACGACGCCTTTGCCAATCCACGCAATGCGGCCTCTGGTTCGCTCCGACAACTGGATTCCACGATTACCGCAACCCGTCCGTTGGTCGTGACCTGCTACGAAATCATGGCGTTATCCGGGCCCGTCCCACCAACACATTGGGATGAACTGGAGACGTTGGCCCAGTGGAGTCTCCCGGCGCCTGAGCTTCGGCGACTCTGTGCTTCGATCGATGAGGTAATGGCGTTTCATCGCGAAACGGAATCAATGCGGGATCAGCTGCCCTATGAAATTGATGGCGTAGTGGTGAAAGTAAATCGCCGAGACTGGCGCGGCCGCCTCGGCATGAAGTCTCGCAGTCCCCGCTGGGCCATCGCCTATAAATTTAAGCCGCGCAAGGAAATCACCATCGTGCAAGATATCGTCGTCTCTGTCGGAAGAACCGGGACCCTCACGCCCGTCGCGTTATTGAAACCGGTGGAGGTCGGTGGCGTCACCATCAGCCGAGCCACGCTGCACAATGCCGATGAAGTAGCGCGGAAGGACATTCGGATCGGCGATACCGTCAAGGTAGAACGGGCCGGCGATGTGATTCCCGCGATCGCCGAGCGTGTCACGGTCCCTGGTGAGCAACGCAGCCCCCCCTTTTATATGCCTAATCACTGTCCGGTCTGTGGATCGAATGTCGGTCGTGAAGGCGCCTATTTCTACTGTACCGGTCAATTGGTCTGTGGCGCTCAATTAAAGGGGGCCATCGAACATTTTGCTTCCAAGCAGGCACTCACTATCGAAGGCTTAGGGAAGAACACCGTGGCGCAACTAGTCGACGAGAGATTGGTACGATCACTCGCCGACCTCTATCGGCTGACGAAAGCTGATCTCGTTGCACTTAAAGGATTTGCCGATCGATCCGCCACACTCCTCTTGGAGTCGATCGCAGGCAGTAAAACCGTCTCCCTGGATCGCTTTCTGATGGGACTCGGGATCCGGCAAGTCGGACAACATATCGCCAAAGTTCTGGCCCGTGAGTTTGGGTCTCTCGAGGAGATCATGTCGGCGGATCGGGAACGGTTTCAACAGATTCGTGAGATTGGTCCTGAAATTTCCGAGAGCTTGGTGGTCTATTGGTCTGAGCCGCACAATCGGGAGGTCATCGCACAGCTCCTGGAATCCGGCATACGGGTTGCACCGGGCATGGCAACAGGCGACCGGAGGAAATCCCCGCTCGCAGAGAAGACGTTCGTGTTTACCGGTGGGCTGGATCACTTCACGCGAAATGGCGCACAACAGGCTGTGGAAGCGGCAGGAGCGCGTGTGTCCTCAAGCGTGAGTAAAAAAACCTCTTATCTGGTGGTGGGACAAGACCCTGGCTCCAAACTGGACCAAGCCCGAACGCTGGGGGTGACGATACTGACGGAACAGGAATTTGCTGCCCTGATCGGGGAAGACGAAAAAGGACTTAACTGACAAGGTCGAGGTTCGGGGCTTCGACGTGAGCGGGAGATTTCTCTTCACGAAAGATTTGGACACTGCGGATGGACCGAGGTTCGGCTTCATGGATGAGGATCCGGCAGTTGGCGATCCGCACTTCTTCTCCAACCTTGGGAATTCGACCAAGCTCTTGTTGAATGAGGCCGGCGATCGTCACTGCTTCATTGCCGAGATCGACTTTCAGGAAATCGTTGACCTTGCGCACTTCAGTTCTTCCGTGAACAAGGATATGGTTCTTCCCTAAGCGTTTGATAAGTTCTTCCGTGATATCGGTTTCGTCCATGATCTCCCCGACCACTTCTTCGAGAAGATCTTCGAGCGTGACAATCCCCATCACGCCACCGAATTCGTTAACCACGGCGGCCATATGCCGTTTCTCCTGCTGAAACTGCTTCATGAGGTCGTCCGCCGTCTTGCCGGCGGGAACGAACAGCGGGGGATAGGCAATGTCTTTGAGTTTCGCTTCGTTCTGCCCCTTGGCGAGTTCGGTCAATGCTCTCGTCTTGTAGAGAATACCCGTGATGTTATCGAGCGACCCGTCATACACGGGGATCCGCGAGTATTTCGAGTTATAGAGGAGTTCTTGAGCCTCTTTCAGGTGCAGGTTACCATCCAATGAAAAGACATAGAGTCGAGGGGTCATCGCGTCTTCGGCTGTGATATCTTTGAGCTGGAAGACGTTCTTGATCATTTTCACCTTCTCGAACTCAATCGTCCCGGTCTTCCCCCCCTCATCCAGCATGATCTTCAGCTCTTCCTCGGTCACGAGGGGAAGCGTCAGACCTTTCCCTCCGGTCAGTTTGTAGATCAACGGCACGATCACAAATAATAATGGTTTGAGAAGTAGCTGAACCCCGTAGACGGGGTAGGCCATGTTCAGAGTGACCGGAACCGCAAACTTGGCGGCTAACGTTTTAGGGATCACATCGACGGCCACCAAGAGGACAAAGGTCAGCAGGCCGACCATGACGGCAATCGCCTCGTCAAAAAATGTTTGGCCACCATAGATACTCAGGGTCAGAAAGGTGGCATACATCGGCGTCGCCACACCGACCAGACGGTCGCCGACCAAAATGGTCGAGAGGAGCTTTTGGGGGTCACTACGGAGATGGAGGGCCAACTTCGCTCGCCTATTCCCAGTTTGAGCGAGCGCCCTCAGCTTCGTTGAGTTGACCGCAAAGAAACCGATTTCGGCCGTAGATATCACAGCTGAAAGAACAATAAGACCTAAGAGGATTAGAACATCCATGGATGGTAATGTATTAGAGGCGGCCCACTATGCCGGTCGGCCTGGAAGACGGGAGAGTCCAGGGGCTGTCCCCTATCGCCTTCAACCGGCAATGTGAGATTTGGTAGAACAGAGTGACTTGATAGGGGCTTATCTGACCTGTATCCATTGGACTGTATATGTACCATAGGGCAGAGTGGCGAGCAAGCATATGCTGTAAACACGCCACAATATCAAACAGTTGCATTGCATATCCGCAGAAAAACTGAAGAATTGGGAAGACTGCTGGATGAAGCTGGCGTTATTACGAGTCGTCTCGAAATACAAAGGCCTGCAGCCCAAGGGACGATTCGAGGTGGGAGGCGGCAGCTTCTGCCTGGGCTTCCCCGGAAAACTGACCAATCTGAACTCGAAATCGCTTTCCTTCTGGCAGATCGACAACCTGGACTCTGCCGCCCGAGTAGAGATGTTTCGCACGCTCCAAGAGATTGAGCGCATTCTGCTGATCGGAAAAAGCCCCGACTTGCACTCGTAAGACTCCCATATCCGCAGTACGCCCTTGATACCCAACCACTCGTAATTCAATCTGGTCGGTTCCAGCCCCGGTCATACCCAGCGCGTGCGCCCCGGCGAGTGAGAGATCGAGCACCCGCCCCCTCGCAAAGGGACCACGATCGTTGATGCGGACGGTCACCTGTCGACTAGTACTCATTGATCGAACCACAGCAATTGAACCGAGTGGCAATGTCCGATGAGCAGCCGTCAGCTGATGCATATCATACCGTTCACCATTTGCCGTCTTGTTCCCATGAAATCCGGGGCCATACCATGAGGCCTCACCACGCTCGACAAACCCAATAGGGTAGCCTGGGAAATAGGTAGGTTTGGGGGCGCCGCCGCAAGCAGCCAGGATGGCGACAAGGATGGGGGCGAAAAGAAGGACCAGACGGCGGGACCAGCAGGATTGAGGTCCGCTAGACATACCTAGAACTCGTCGAGCGATTGATCCCTAAGGATGGTGAGCGCTTTAGCTGTGTTTGAGACTGTCAGGACCACGATCGCACGTTTCCCCTCACGGGATGGGGTGCAATAGCCGCATTTAATATTGATGCGAGCCTTGGTCAGCAGATCCGCCACTTCTCTTAAAGCACCTGGCTTGTTTTCGAGGCTCAACAGCAACGCGGTTTCCTCCGCGAACCTGATCTTTGCCAGTTTCAGTGCCGCACGGGCCCCTTCCAGATCCGCGACCAACAGCCTCAGCTTTCCCGTTCCGGTGACTTCTGGAGCAGAAAAAGCCTTGATGTTGACATTCGCCTCACCGAGGACCCGGGCCACTTGAGCCATGACGCCGGGCTTGCTCAATCCATTAATGACCAATTGTGTCGTTGTGGGCATGGGAATTACTCCGTGGCCTGGGGGCACATGATGATGACGATCTCCTTACCGAGCATAAAAATTCACCACCCTCGTTTCAGCATCCTGCTATCGCACCTGACATTGACCGTTCACAAACGTGTACTCGTATATACCGCTAACGGGGACAGAGGCGTCCCCTGCCAGCTTCTGCGCCGACTCCTTGAGGCCGCGTGGCACGAACAAATAGAGTGGGATCCCGCCCACGACCGCCTCCTTCCATGCTGAACCGGTTGCGACATCCCTGATCGAATCATCGGTTTCCACCTCAGCCATCCATTCCATCGTATTGCCGGCGGAACTCACCTGCCACCCGACGATATCGCACTGTTGCTGGGGATCAGCCCAGGGGTTTTTCCCAAGATCGGTATGGATCGTGACCTTACAATGAAAGGCCTTCGCCCATCGCTGCGCGACCAGACTGACGACCTGATCGTGGACTGTGACAATCCCCTGCTCGCGAAGCACCGTATCCATTGAGTCCTCCCTCTTTACGAACAGCCGCTCGTGGCACCACACGCATCACACTTGAGACAGGTCCCGTTGCGTACCATGGTGAACTGCTTACACTCGGAGCAGGGATCTCCCTCATAACCCTTTTGGCGTGCCATTTGGATGGCGGTCAAGGTCAGCGTTTCACGCTTCAGTTCGACGGTATGGGCTACGTTGCTATTTCCATTTCCGTGGCCATTGTTCTTATGACGCGGTATCGCCCCGCGTCGTGCAGGAAACATTTCGGTACTGATTGAGGCCGACGCCAGCGTTTCGGGAGTGGCTTCCTCCTCAACACATTCAGGATCTTGCTCGTCCATCTTGACGGAGTCCATTCTAAGATCCTCTTCCTGGACCTGTGCCAAGTCATAGCGGTCAAGATAGGTCACGGCAAGCTCTCGGAATATGTAATCGATGATCGACGTGGACATTTTAATACGGTCGTTCAATTTGACCGGCCCATTCGGCTCGAAGCGGGTAAACACGAACGCTTCGACGAACTCCTCCAGTGGGACGCCATGTTGGAGACCCAGTGAAATCGCAATAGCAAAACAGTTCATGAGGCTGCGGAATGCGGCCCCTTCTTTGTGCATATCGAGGAAGATTTCGCCGCAAGTACCGTCCTCATACTCACCCGTGCGTAGATAGAGCTTGTGCCCCCCGACGACGGCTTTCTGCGTGTACCCATTGCGTCTGGGCGGGAGTGGTCGGCGCTTTGCGAGGTACCGTACCAACACTCGTTCTGTGATCTTTTCCGCAATCGACAATATTTCTGACGAGGCCTCCGCGGTCTTGCCGCTGTCCGTTGAGGCCGATAGCGGCTGGCTCAACTTCGAGCCGTCGCGATAGAGAGCCACGGCCTTGACCATGCTCTTCCAGGCAAATAAATAGGCCGACTTCACTTCTTCCAGCGTCGCATCGGCCGGCATGTTGATCGTTTTGCTGATGGCGCCGCTGATGAATGGTTGTGCGGCCGCCATCATACGGATGTGCGCATCGACGGCGATATACCGCTGACCGATCCGGCCACAGCGGTTGGCACAATCGAAGATCGGAAGGTGCTCGGCTTTGAGATGTGGGGCCCCTTCCACCGTCATGGTGCCGCAGCAATAGTCGTTGGCAGCGGCGATTTCTTCTTGTGTAAATCCCAGCGCTTTCAGCATGTTGAAGTTGGATTCATTCAATTGCGCGTCGATCAATCCCAACTTCTCCCGGCAAAAGTCCTCACCCAACGCATACTTATTAAACGTAAATTGAATCTCAAAGGCCTGGACCAAACCGACTTCCATTCGTGCGAGTACGGCGTCGTCGAACCCCTTTTGCCTCAGGGTCTCATGGTTAATGAATGGTGCGGTCTGCAAGGTTTGCCGGCCAACACAATAGTTCACGATGTCCTGAATTTGAGACTCGGCATACCCCAAGGCTCTGAGTGCAGCGGGTATGCTTTGATTGATGATCTTGAAATAGCCTCCCCCGGCCAGTTTTTTGAATTTGACAAGCGCGAAATCCGGTTCGATACCCGTCGTATCGCAATCCATCACGAGACCGATCGTGCCTGTAGGAGCAATCACCGTAACCTGCGCATTGCGATACCCGTAGGCCGTCCCCAATTCGAGAGCACGGTCCCAGGCACGACGTGCAGCCACAAGCAACTCGTGTGGACAATGTTCCGGCTGGATCCCTATCGGTGTAATCGTTAAACCTTCGTATTCTTCCTGAGCGGCATTGTACGCGGCTCGCCGGTGATTACGGATGACGCGCAACATGGCCTCGCGGTTTTTGGCATAGCCCGGGAAGGGGCACAGCTCTGCGGCCATTTCAGCCGATGTGCCGTAGGCTTCGCCGGTCATGATGGCGGTCAGCGCACCGCTGATAGCCAGTGCTTTGGGAGAATCGTACGGAATGCCTTGCCGCATCAGCACAGTACCTAAGTTGGCATAGCCAAGCCCCAGCGTTCGGAACTCAAAACTCTTCTCGGCAATAGAGCGACTGGGAAACGAAGCCATGAGTACGCTGATCTCCAGCACCATTGTCCAGAGGCGCACGGCGTGACGGAAATTCTCCAGCTCGAACTGGCCGTCGGTGGAGAAGAATTGGGCGAGGTTGAGCGAAGCCAAATTGCATGCCGTATCGTCGAGGAACATGTATTCGGAGCAAGGATTAGAGGCATTGATTCGGCCATCCTCCGGACAAGTATGCCATTCGTTGATGGTGGTGTCGTATTGCGTACCGGGATCCGCGCAAATCCAGGCGGCCCAAGCTATCTGATCCCAAAGGTCCCGCGCCTTGATGGTCTTGGAGACTTTGCCGTCCACCCGTCGCTTGAGTTGCCAATCGCCGTCCGCCTCCATCGTCGCAAAAAAATCGTTGGGAATGCGCACACTGTTGTTTGAGTTTTGGCCGGACACAGTTTGGTAGGCCTTGCCGTCCCAATTCGTGTCGTACTCATGAAACACAAAATGCGTGAACCCTTGCTGCGCATAGGAATACATCCGCTGGATGTAGGATTCTGGAACCGCATCTCGCCGAGCGGCGGCCAGGGCTTCCTTGAGGATCGGATTCTGCTTGGCATCGATCTCGATTGTACTCTGACCGGCGCCATTGACGAGGTGGCAGGACTTGAGGACAGCGTTGAGGCGCTGTGCGCAGATTTTGGAGCCAGTCACCATGGCAGCGACTTTTTGCTCTTCCACCACCTTCCAGTTGATAAATTCTTCGATGTCGGGGTGATCCAAATCGAGACAGACCATTTTGGCGGCCCGTCGGGTCGTCCCGCCCGACTTAATGGCGCCTGCCGCTCGATCGCCGATGCGAAGGAAGGACATCAACCCGGACGAGCGGCCGCCGCCGGACAACGGTTCGGCATCGCCGCGAAGCTTGGAGAAGTTGGTCCCGGTCCCCGATCCGTATTTGAATAGGCGCGCTTCTCGCACCCAGAGATCCATGATGCCGCCCTCAATGACCAAGTCGTCTTCAATGGATTGAATGAAGCAAGCGTGCGGTTGCGGATGTTCAAATGCGTTGGTGGCTTTGACGACTTCACGGGTCTTGGGATCGACATAAAAATGCCCTTGCGCAGGCCCTGAGAGCCCATAGGCAAAATAAAGTCCCGTGTTAAACCACTGGGGAGAATTGGGTGCAGCCATCTGATGCGCGAGCATGTAACAGAGCTCATCATGGAAGGCATCGGTATCTTCCTGAGTCTTGAAATAGCCGAAGTTCTTCCCCCAGGAGGTCCAACAACCGGCGAGCCGTTCAAACACTTGTCGGGAGTCACGCTCTCCTCCCAACTGCGGCTTGCCGTCAGGTCCGACGATCGGATTCCCCTCCTCATCTCGCTGCGGCACTCCGGCTTTCCGGAAATATTTTTGGGCGAGAATATCGATCGCGAGCTGGGACCAAGGCTCGGGAATATCGATGTTTTCCAACTTAAACACGGTCGATCCGTCGGGATTACGAATTTCCGACGAACGTTTTACGAACGGCAGGCCGTTATAAGGACTTTGCCCACGACGTGTAAATCGATGCTCTATTCTCACGATTTCCCCTCCCCCAGTCTGCGAGTTGTGGTGGGACTGCTTGCGATCCCAAACAGGAACAATCAGCCTTCAATATCAATATGGCGATGTGCTTAGAGCGCCCTAATTTTGGTGTCTCGACAATTGATCCACCACGAGCATCGACATATTACTCGGGATGGATTGCCAAAATGACGACCATTTGCCCATCTCTGCTCCACGGAGTATCTACATATAGCGATCTAGTAGAATTGTCAATACCAAATATTGTGGTTTCGCTGGGGAAACTGAGGAAATCCTGTTGATAACTGCAAATGGTTGGGAAACGCCATCTCGCGGAAATTTAGACCGACTTATCCACAGTGTTTCGATCGAAAATAGACCTCGTTTTGACATTCAAGGGATCCCCACGGAGAAAACAAACTAAAATACCCGGCGGCCGAGGGTCAGAATGGCTTCATCCACTCCCTCAACGGGAATGAACTGGTTACCGATTCCGATAACCACAACCCGGGTACCCAGCACCGTTGTTTCAAACCGGCTGAGAACTCCCCAATTTTGACGAATGGTGTGAGGGCGCACCATGCTGTTGAGCAACTCCTGACTATGCCTGCGAAAGATATTTCTGACCACCGTCCCTTCCCGTTCGGGTGTGGACTGATCCATTCGATCCACAGCCCTGGTGAGTTCGGCTTGCATGAAGCCCAGATATTGATCCGTAGTGGGATTCGTCAGTGCCAACACGACACTCACGGCCAACGCCGTCACGAGCAGGCTCAAACGTATAAGGCTCATAATAGGCCCTTAGCCAGGCATTCATGAATAGTCCCTGGCTTAGTGATTGCCGTTGACCCGATGTCGCAACAGGCTCAATGGAAACGGAGGCGCGCAGCTCCCCTTTGACAAACAACAGCCGGATGATTAGCCTACGCTCGACAGGTCTGTTGCGGCAACCATGCTGCTCACATTGCTTGTATCAGGAGGATCATCATGTTTGTCTGGAGCAAACGCCTTGTCGCAGTCTTGTTGGGATTTTTTGTGCTCATGCTGGGAGTCTTTCTCCTCAATGCAGCTCCGGAGAGCACGAGCATCCTCAAGATTCATACAACACGCTGGATGGCCCTCAACTATCTCGGCTTGATTGTGTGGGTCTTTGTCTGGATGATCGATCAAGCCCGTATGCGCGGGAAAAATGTCTGGGTTTGGCTTGTCCCCTTTGTCCTGGCACCCCTTCCGACGTTAATGCTGTTCGTCTTGCTCCTCCAGCGCCGTATACAGTCGTCATAGATCGGCGGAGCCGGCGCTTGCTTGCGCATCGCGATCGGCTTCTTGATCCAACTGCGCTCGGAGACCCCACACCAGCCAGATACCGGGTAGGGCGAACAGAAACGACCAGAAGAAAAATTGTGCCCAGCCGACCATTTCGACCAACTCGGCCGACGGACGACCGGAGAACACTCGCCCGAAGGCCTCCAGGGAAGAGAGCAACGCGAACTGGGTTGCTGTATAGCGATGGTCGCACAGCGACATAATCAGGGCGACAAACGCTGCGGTGCCCATGCCACCGGTCACATTCTCGACGAGAATCGATGTCGTGAGCGCCGCGTAACTCTTGCCCATCCAGGCGAGCCACATGAATCCCAAGTTTGAAACCGCTTGCAAAAGACCAAAGAGCAGTAACGACCGGACCATCCCGAGCTTAGCCATTGCGACGCCCCCGACCAACGCACCGATGAGTGTGGCTCCGAGCCCAAGGCCCTTCACATACCCGACCTCGCTGACGGAGAAGCCCATTCCTCCAATAAGAAACGCCGTTTGAAGAGAGGCCGCGACGGCGTCTCCAATTTTATAGAAGACAATGAGAGCGAGGAGCCCAACCACCCCTGGACGCGCAAAGAATTCTTTCAGCGGTCCACCAACCGCTTCGGCCAGACTCGCCGGTGTCGCACTTGGCTCTGACGGTTCCGGACTAATGAGGATCGTGACGACCCCTGCCGCCATTAACGCGGCAAGCAGCAAGTAGGTGTTTTGCCATCCAATATGATCGGCCAACAGCAGGGCGCCGGCGCTCGCAAACAACAGCGCGCATCGATAGCCATTCACCCACACAGCTGCACCGAATCCCCGTTCCGGACGTAAGAGCACGTCGGTCCGATAGGCGTCGAAGACAATGTCAAGTGAAGCTGAGAGGAAGGCCACCACGAGGGCCAGGACCCCGAGTATCTCCGGACGTCGGCCTGGACCAGTCACCGCCATGGCAGTCAAGCCGAGAGCGACACTGAGTTGCATCACCAGCATCCATCCGCGCCGGCGTCCCAGCCACGGAGGGACAAGGCGATCCATCAATGGGGCCCACAAGAATTTCAGTGTGTACGGGAGACCGACGAGCGTAAAAATACCAATGGTCTTCAGGTCGAGCCCGACAACCGTCAGCCAGGCCTGGAGTGTCCCAGCTGTGAGGGCCAATGGCAACCCCGAGGCAAAACCCAAGGGCAACATGATGCCAATGCGCCGGTTCGCAAGGATCTGAATGAACGAGGCTGTTTTCATCGTGACGTGTCAGTATGCATGAGCAAGTAGCATATCATCGGAACGGAAGGGAGGTTCAGGACATTCTCGAAATCGAATCTATCGAGAGGAGGGAGGAGTAGGTCGAACAGGCGTTGAAGCATCACCCGCGCGCAGCAGCGCATCGAAACTCAGCAGGGTTGTCCATTGAAGGTGCAGGGCTTGTAGCGCGAAATATCAAACTCCACGTTTTCTTGGTAGACCCGTTCGTTCCCGTTCACGCCATCCTGCTCCGGATCGTTATACATGGTGTGGTTCCACCAGTAGAACAAGGGATAGGCCTCCGTCCGGTAGACAGGATTACCGTAGCTGCTGCGGGAATAATCCTGGACCAACCGGCCAGTGACGTAATCGACTTTCCCAGTACCATTGAGCGAATACAACATCAAGAAGAGCCGAGCCTCGTGATCGTAATGCTCATCAATCCTTGTCGCGAGGTCAGGTTCCAGAGGAAGGATCTCCTTCGTCCATCCTCCCGACCCAGGGAGGAGGAGGAGAAGAGATACCGTGAAGATGGTAGCCGCAAACCGCGAAGGTGTCACAGCAGACTCACGATAGGGAGGCGGGCACAGTCGGCAGATACTACCATGGCCTTCTAATGCCTTCAACCGAGGACAAAGCGCAACGAAAAGAACTCGTTGCAGAAACTTGCTCCCATCGCAAAGATCTACCTATAATGGCCCGACTATCATGAAACGTGCCTCTCTCCATACACTCGGCTGCCGGCTGAACCAATCAGAGACAGCGGTGCTCGCAGCTCGCTTACAGCGTAATGGCTACCGCGTCGTCGAGTTCGGTGAGCCGACAGACTTGCTCGTCGTAAACACCTGCTCCGTGACAGAGGATGCAGAACGGACCTGCCGATACGTCATCCGTAAGACGTTGAGACATTCTCCCGATGCCTTTGTGGCGGTGACCGGCTGTTACGCCCAGACCGGCGTTCAAGAGCTGCGTACCATTCCCGGAATCGATCTCATCGTCGGCAATCAATTCAAATGGGATTTACCGTCATATCTTCCAGCCCCACATGCCTTGAAGAAGCAGCCGGACCCGGAAGTACTCCATACTCGCACCATCGACCGAGAGGATTTCACCCTACCGGAGTATGGCAATCCAGACTCCACCAGAGCGCTGCTCAAGATCCAGGACGGTTGCAACGTGATGTGCAGCTTCTGTCTCATCCCCTTCGCGCGCGGGCATGAACGGAGTCGCCTCCTCGATGACGTGATCCGAGAGACCGAGTTGCTTGTGGCGGGAGGCTATCGGGAAATTGTGCTGACCGGCGTCAACATCGGAAAGTATCACCAGGATGAGCTCGATCTGGTCGGGTTGATCGCACAATTGGAGGCAATCGAAAAACTCGAGCGAATCAGGATTTCGTCCATTGAGCCGACGACGATCACGAACGCCCTCTTAGATCGAATGGCCTCCTCATCGAAGCTCTGTCCCTATCTCCATATCCCCTTGCAAAGCGGAGACGACACCATCTTGTCGTCCATGAGTCGTCCGTACAATGCGGAAGAGTTTATCCATCTGGTCCGCCGGGCCGTGGCGGCAATTCCTCACCTCGGGCTTGGAACCGATCTGATGGTCGGATTTCCCGGAGAAACTGATGAAGCGTTCGAGCACACTCTGGGCATCGCGCGCGAGCTTCCTTTCTCCTACTTCCATGTCTTTACCTATTCGCAACGGCCTGGCACCGCTGCGACGAAGTTGCCCGACCAGGTACCGATCGCAGTCGCTCGGCAACGCGCGAAGATACTCGCCGAGCTGTCCCGCCATAAACGCCTGGCCTTTGCGGAACGGTATATCGGAACCACCGTGTCCGTCCTGTTCGAGTCAGGAGTAATGGACGGCTTTCGATTGGGGGTAACAGCAAACTTTTTGAAGGTAGGCGTTCCATCAAACATCGACCTCACCAATGACATGAGAGAGGTACGGATTATCGGAACGACGGACCGTTGGGCGTTGGGTGAGCTGACAGTAGAGCGTCAGCCCATGCGAAGGGTGCCGGTCCTATGACGGCTAACTCCACACCGACCAACGTGCATCTGGAAACCTTCGGCTGTCAGATGAACGAGTACGATTCGGAACTCGTTCGCTCGCTTATGAAACGGGATGGATTTGTATTTACCGACGAGCGAGAACGTGCTGACGTAATTCTGATGAACACCTGCGCGATTCGCGAGAATGCCCACAATAAGGTCTATAAGCACTTATCTGAGCTCAAGAAACTCAAGCGGCAACGTCCGTTAGTCGTAGGCGTTTTGGGTTGTATGGCGCAAAACCTGAAAGAGGAATTGACGGACATTCAGCCGCTGGTCGATGTGCTCGCCGGCCCTGACGCCTATCGCCAGCTGCCGATGTTGATCCGCAATGCGATGCTCTCGCAAGAAGAGGGGCTGGATCATAAGGAACTCGCGGTCGATCTATCAGAATATGAAACCTATCACGATGTCATACCCGACCGGAACGACGGGGTAAATGCCTGGATCGCCGTCATGCGAGGCTGTGACAACTTCTGCAGCTTCTGTGTGGTCCCCTACACTCGGGGGCGTGAGCGCTCCCGCGATCCAGAGGGAATCGTTCAGGAAGCGCGCCGGAGCGCCGAGCAAGGATTCAAGCAGATCACACTCCTGGGGCAAAACGTCAATTCGTACCGATTCGGCGACTGGGATTTTGCACGATTGATCACGGCCGTCGCGGACGTGCCAGGCATCGAACGCGTGAGGTTTACGTCCCCGCACCCCAAAGACTTTCCGCCTTCATTGTTGGAAGCGGTCGTGTCCCATCCCAACATCTGCAAGCAAATTCATTTACCACTGCAATCCGGCAGCGACCGCATGCTCGGCTTGATGAATCGCACCTATACGAATAAAGAGTATCGTGCCTTGGTCGACCGTATCCGCACCCTGCGTTCAGACATCGTCCTGACCACCGATATCATTTGCGGTTTCTGTGGGGAAAGTGATGCGGAGTTTGCCGAGACGTACCGGCTTGTCGAGGAGACCCGGTTTCACTCAGCGTTTATCTTCAAATACTCTGAGCGAAAGAACACCATTGCCGCGCGCAAGTTTTCGGACGATGTTTCCGAGCCGGTAAAGACCGAACGAGTGACGCGACTCTTCGACCTCCAACGGAACATTTCTTACGAGCGCAACCGGGAATATCTCAAGACGATAGTTCCAGTCCTGGTCGAAGGAAACGCCAAACGATCCGCCGCGCAGGGCATGGGAAAATCGGATGGCAACATCACCGTCATCTGGGACAAGTGCGCAGTCCCCTCTCAACCGGGAGACATGATTCCCCTTGCCATCTACGATGCGTCCTCCACGACGTTGTATGCGGAACGTCCGCTGCAAAATTGAATTGTCGGTGCCCGCCTACTTCCCCAGGCATCATTTGTATAGAGTACCCTCCAAAAACGGACACTTCCGAACAAGATCAGGTTATGAATCCACCAGTTCCTCGTGGCTCTCAAGAAGTGAGATACGGTTGCCATTCGATGATGATGCGCAGTGGGAACCTGAGCTTTCCTTTCCAGAATCCATGAAATAACCCAGATCAATGGTGCAATTTAGCACTGCATTATCATAGGCCTAGACTCATTACCTCCTGTGCTTATTCTTGTCCCCATTTAGTCAGTCCATCCTGTAACAATTCCCATCTCCTGCTGATGTCGCCCTAGTACATCACTGACTCTACTTTGTCCCTACTAGAGGCATAATCTTTGCTATTCAATGAGTCACCTATGCGTAACCGTCCGCTCTCACTCTTTGGAGACGGAGCATGATCGAGAATAAAGATCAGGGCGTAAAAGAAAAGACAGACACCTCCATGAGCCTGGAAACTATCATTGCGATGGGACTCTTCGGATGGATTGCACTGAGTGTGGCACTGATGGGCCTGGGAATCTGGTAATCCCCCTAGGCGCACTGACATTGCATTTCGCCACGGATAACACACACCCCGTTCTGAAAGAAGGAGAGTCGCGATGACGAGCTACTTCCCGCTAATGAATGTGCGGAGCCCGATCTTGCAAGGCCTTGTCGGGATCGCCGCCTGTGCCCTAGTTTTCAGCGGTTGCGCCGGTGGGACGAAACTTGCTCACAATGCCAAGGGCAGCGTCTACTTGGCAGAAGTGACCGATTGGTCGTTTGAAGCCAGCCATCCCGCTGTGATCGATCAACTGACCATCACAAAGATCGTAAAAGGGTTATATAGCAATGACGGCATGAGCGGATCTTCGAGAATGTCCGCTGGTGGCAGCAAGCCGATGAGAATTTTCAGCGATGAGGATGCAGAATTTCTCTCTCCCCTGCTCGCACAAGGCTTATCAAAAGCGAAACCAGAACAGCTTGTTGGGTTTCGCGTATCCTCATCGGCAGGGTCAGGCTCTGAACCCACCACGGGCAGTATTTACGTGCAGAAGGAATCGATCTACTTGACCATTGGGAAGGGTGCCAAGCCGACTGGTTTTATGCCTGAGTCGACTGCGCGCATCGAACCGGCTTCGGCCTATGCCGCCGGTGGTGCACTCGACGCCATGACGATCATCATCGACTATCATGCACTGACCAGGGCGCCGATGCCCGCCGCCATGCCGATGGCAAAAGCCTCGCCGATCACTCCGATTGCGCCCATGCTGGCGGTCGCTCCGGCGAAAGTTCAGGCGGTCTCTGATGGTGCGGGCCAGGAAGCGGGAGCGGGCGAACTTATGGCTCAGAAACTCAATGACTTGAGGATAGCGAAAGAGACGCTCGCCAAGAAGGATTCCGAGATCAAGATGCTTCGCAAGGAATCGGAATGGATGAAGCGCGAACTGCGGGACCGAGACGAGGAAATAAAAGCGCTCAGGGCGACCAAGGTATCCACTAAACCGGCACCGAAGAAGAAAACGGCACAGGCGATACGGCCTCACTAGCCTTCCTCAGTCGACATTCAGTAACTCCGGCTGGAGCAAGACCACTTCACTGGACAGGGGCTGGCGGAAATTCATCCGGCAATAACACGCATACGTCACATAGGTATCTTGTAGGCAGTATCGAGCCAACTCAAGCCCCTGTCCTTTCCCCCACATCTCAGCCACCTGAGCCCCACTGCCCGACTTAGTTTCGACGTTCAGCGCTCGCGCCAGCACGTCGAGTTTCACCCACCCACGCGTATCCCAATTGCTCCAGATCGCCATCGTGTCGTAAACCGGTTCCGTGCGGAACTTGGCGAGGTTGACGTCCATACTCGGCTTGACTTGCTGGATGATCGATCGCTTCTTAATGAACGGGAGGTCGAAGCCCAGACCGTTATGGGTAATGAAGAGAGACGGGCGGTTCTGAGTCAAACGGCTCCAGAATTGTCGCAGCAACTCCCGCTCATCTCCGCCATACCAGGCCACCGACCCACGCGGCTCAAGCTGGTCAGAAAATTCCAACAGGCCGATACAGACGATCTGACTGAACGTGCCGTCAAAGGCGGACTTCGCATATTGTTCATCTTCAGCGCGTCGTTGAGCTTCGGCAATCCCCGCCGTAAACAAATCGTAGCCCTCGCCTGCCGGCTCAGATTCGCCGCTTGACGGAAACTTCCCCACCAGCCGCGCCCATTCTTCCCGAGGCGCTTGAATGGTCTCAATATCCAGAACGACCTTCATAAAGTCTGCCCTATGCTCTGTCGGCGTAAGGCCTCGATGATCGGACGGTCCGCTGGGGGAAACTCAAAGTCGCCCAACTCGTGTGGCCAGACCCATCGAATTTCCGCGCAGTCGATTGCCGTGGCGTGCCCGGTTTCTATCCTGCAACGGAAGAAATGCAGCTCCACAGTTTTCTCCGCATACTCGTGCCGAATGATCTGAAATGGTATCGGCACGTCGATACGAATACCCAGCTCTTCGAACAACTCCCGCCGCAGACATGCTTCCAATGTTTCACCCGGCTCGCACTTCCCGCCCGGAAACTCCCAGAAACCCGCCAAGTGCACGCCCGGATTCCGTCGGGCGATCAAGTAGCGGCCCTCACGATAAACAAGACCGGCAGCGACTTCAACGACCTTCATGCCGCACCGTTGCCCTTTGCGATTTCTGATCGAAGGGGTACGTCTTGCAAAACGATTTCATCGGACATTGCCGACAGGAGGGATTTCTTGCCGTGCAGCAAGTCGCCCCAAAGTCCATGATCGCCTGATTGAAATCATAGCCCTTCCCACTTGGGATTAAGGCTTCCGACAATTGCCAGAGCTTCGCCTTTCGAGTCTTGGGATTGCCCTTCGCCATGAACACCCGATGAAGGACCCGAATGACATTCGTATCTAGGATCGGTGCATCTTCGTTGAATGCGAACGACCGAATCGCGCCGGCTGTGTACCGTCCAATTCCCTTGAACGACAGCAATTCCTCCGCATCGCTCGGAAGATGGCCCCCATACCGCTGCACTGTCTCGCACGCGATACCATGTAATCGCTCCGGCCGAATATTATAGCCTAGCGGGTACCACGTCTTCTTCACATCCGAGATCGGCGCAACAGCCAACTCTTCAAAGCTTGGGTAGCGGTCTAGAAACTCATGGTATTTCGCAATCACCCGATCGACCTGAGTCTGTTGCAACATTATTTCTGAGACCAAAATGTGGTAGGGGTCGGAGGTCTTTCGCCAAGGCAAATCACGGCCATGTTTCTCGTACC